>JANYIT010000326.1 GCA_025358725.1 Chamaesiphon sp. GL140_3_metabinner_129_sub | reverse complement strand
AGTAACCCGCGCGTTGTTAAAAAGACCCGTTCAAAATTTCCAGCGAAAAAACCTTTTCATCCTGGTACGGGAACTCAGCACCCACACCTTAGTTTCTCTATTGCTAGCACTGCTTAGAGCTTAACCGAGAAGTATTGGGGGCACCCCTACAATTTACCTGTAGGGGTGCTCTGTCTTGTCGTTTTTTTATTCGGGGGAAACCCCCGTTGGCGTAGCCGCGATCTCAGGAGATATAAAAACGCCGCTTTATGGTTACCCACGGGCTGCCGCAGTAATATTATTTATGCATTGATGCAAGATGTGAGCAGATTAATCGCTTTCAACTTTCAACTTTCAACTAATTCGCCCCATGTACCAGTGAAAGCAGCGCACCCATTTGTTCTTGTCCATTAATCGCTAGATCGCTATTACATAAATAAAGTTGATTGTTCACTCGCTGGAATAAATCGCGTAAAATCCGCTCTAGGCGTTGTTGATCACTAGCCTGGGTATCAGCCTCCGTCCAAGTTTTACCAGAGTTAGCCTTGAGGAATAGATTGGCACCATAGAGCGTCGCTGCTCCACCTTCAGCCCATAATGGCGATCCTACGTCTAGCCAAAAATGATAGGGATGAGATCGCTTACTAGCACGGTATTGGAAGATATTTGAGAGGGTGACAGCTTGATGCTGTGGTTGCAATTGACTAACGGGGTAAGGATTGGCACTGACAGTACCTTGACGGAGGAGAATAATAAATTGAGCAGTAATCTGATGGGTTGCTTCGAGATATTCTGCTGCGCTGTGAGTGCGTTCGGCAACTTGCCAATAGTGTTGCGCGGTTTCCATCAGTTCTCGTAAGGCTGAGAGTCTGTCGAATGGTAAATAACTACCTTGCTGGAAAAAATACCCGATCGCGTCAGTTAATAAATTTAGGGGTGATGGCTGTTGCTGTTGAACTCGCGCAACCCAAGCGAGGATGCGATCGTAAGCCTTGGTTGCACTCGCTCCAAGGCGATCCCAGCGTGGGAAATTAGAATAGGGAAGTAGGCGCGGCTGGGAGAGGGAAGGCGCGTAACAGTAGTCGGCAAGTAGTCCCGCCCGCACGGGATCGATTGATGTCAAAATTGGATGCTGGGGTGGATAAATGGGGCTGAGAGTGACGAGTAAATCGGCAATTTCATCGCGACTCGTGAGCTGTCCTAAATTAGGATAAGTTAACGCCATCAGAGTGAGTAAAGCACGCACACCTGGATCGCTATTTAATGGGAGTTGGGCATTGAGGGAGGCGATGGGAATCTGCTGTTGGGCGAAAATATCGGTGATTGTCGATCGAGAAATTGCATCTAAACCAGGGGCGATCATTGCGATATCGCCAGGTGCAACTTTACCACTGGTAATTAGTTCGATCGCTTTTCTGGCTGTCTCTTTGAGCATTTCGCCTCGGGTGCGAGTTTCGATCGCACTGATACTATCGGGTAAGATCGGCGGAGTACCTGGATTGATCACAGCTTGAACGATCGCATCGACACTTGAATCATGATGAGATCGATCTGTAAATAATGGAGTAGCGATCGAGTCTAGATAAATCACTTGCTGTTCTAGCTCAGAGTTAATGCCCAGACATCGAGATTTTAAACCCAATAAATAAGCTGGATCGGCACTCAAACCCAGTCGCACCATCCCGTCAGGATTATAACTAAAGGCACCCCAAACACCACTATCTAATAAAAATTCACAGATCTGCCGTCCGATTGCTGGATAATCATCCACATCATCGGCTAATACCACCCAATATCGATCGCGTAAACGTTTTTGATACTCAGGATCTGGTAATAACTGCCGCCAGTACAATTCTGTCATGATGCCATAGGTGAGCAATCCGCGATCGAGACACCAATCTCGCCACTCGGCGGCTAATGACTCCACACAGTCATAAATTTCACCAGCCTCAGAATTGCCAAACCCTTGGGTGAGTATTTCCGATAGAGATTCCAATGGTGTGCAGCTATAAGCAGCCAACTGGAGTAAATCCAAGATCCGTCGTACAAATCGGTACTCAGATGGGGCAATTTCGCGCCAGTTGATCCGTTCTAATGCTGGTTGCCACAATTTCGTTGCCAATTCTTGTTCCGTTTCTGGACGCAATCTGAGCGGAAAATGAGCGGGTAAATTTAATTTCTGAATCAGCAGCGGATAAAATAACAACACTTCATCCTGAATAAACCCGATCGTGGTTTTCGCCGAAATTGGATATTTGCCTTGAGTTTTAGCAATTAATCGATCGCTAAAATTTCGTTTACTATCATCATTACCCGCCAAAACCAAAATTTTGGCATTCTGGTTGAACTGCTTACTCAACCCAACTCGTAGATCCAACCACTGACAAAATTGAGCAACCAATGCATCTGTCTTGCCGCTGCGCGTTCCCCCCTCAATCCAAATTGATTTAGCAATCATTAGTAGCAATCTCAGTTAATTTTTGGCTAACGATCGCCAAAGCAATGCCCCGATGACTGATACTGCGTTTAGTTGCTTTGGGCATTTCGGCGAAGGTGAGTTGTTGTTCGGGAATATAAAAAATTGGATCGTAACCAAACCCATCGTCACCGCGAGGCGTAGTCAGAATCTCCCCTCGACAAATTCCTTCAGCTTGTGTGGCAATTGTCCCATCTGGGCGAGCAACGGCAACAGCGCAGATAAATTGAGCCTGTCGTTGGTGTGGATCTGGAAAATTGATTAATTCTTGTAATATGCGATCGATCCGCTCTTTGTCGCTATGAGCATACCGTGCTGAGTAAATTCCTGGTGCGCCATTGAGTGCATCTACTTGTAGCCCAGAGTCATCGGCGATCGCCCAACAATTCATCGCAATCGCTATTTCTGAGGCTTTGAGGCAAGCGTTAGCGGCGAATGTATCTCCCGTCTCATCTACCTCTAATTCGGCTGGTTTCAGGCTCAATTCCCACGGGCTATCAGCTAGATAGGCTTGCATTTCTCGCAATTTACCAGGATTGCTAGTAGCTACAATTAGTTTTGTCATCAGTTAGAGAATAGTTGATTGTATGGGTATCTTAATTTACTGTGGGTTGCAGAGACATTTGTTGTTAACCGCAGCGGCGCAGAGAGCGCAGAGGGAGAAATTGTGGGTATTTTTAGATATTTTTATCGCTACACGGTGACGATTAGCTCACTCTTGATTTTAGCTAGTTCTGCACCAGTTTTTGCTGCTTTTCCCCGCCCAGCTCAGAGTCAGAAGGGGATGGTGGCATCGGCGCATCCGCTGGCAACTCAGGCGGGGGTGGAGATGCTCAAGCAAGGTGGAAATGCGATCGATGCGGCGGTGGCGGCGACTTTGGCGATTTCGGTGGTGGAGCCTTTTTCGGCGGGAATTGGTGGTGGGGGTTTTATGATGGTGAAGGTGGGGAAGGAGATTAAATCCCTGGATTTTCGTGAACGCGCACCATTGAAAGCATCGCGGAATATGTATCTGGATGCTCAGGGGAAGGTGCGTCCGAATGCCAGTCTGGAAGGACATTTGGCGGCTGGAGTCCCCGGGACGATCTCAGGGTTGGCGGCGGCGCATCGCAAGTACGGTAAGTTACCCTGGCGGACGGTGGTAGCTCCATCGATTCGGCTGGCGCGGGAGGGGTTTAAGGTGAGCGAACTTTATACTGAGCAAGCGAAGTCCAAGCAAAAACTTTTAGCGAGTAATCCCGCTGCCCGACAAATTTTTACACGCAATGGGCAACCGTTGCAACCAGGGGAACTGTTAATTCAACGAGATTTAGCGCGGACATTAATTGCAGTAGCGCGGAATCCCCAGAATTTTTATACCGGATCGATTGCGAGTGCGATCGATCGCGATATGCGCCTCAACAAGGGCTTAATTACGCTCGCAGATCTCAAAGCTTATCAACCCAAGTGGCGAGAGCCTGTCTGTGGCAAATTTCGCCAGTACAATGTCTGTTCGATGGCTCCACCTTCCTCTGGTGGTGTACATTTGTTGCAAATATTAAATACGATCGGCAGTACTGATTTAGCCGCTCTCGGTTGGCATAGTCCCGACGCACTCCATCTACTGATTGAATCGATGCGAATTGCCTATGCAGATCGATCGGCACATCTCGGCGATCCTGATTTTACCAAAGTACCTGTGTCCGCTTTGACGAATCCGGCTTATGCTGCTAAACGCCGTCAGGAAATTAAGATGGAAAAAGCACGTCCATCGACGACGGTGCAACCAGCTACCCCAGAGATCTTAAAGCAATTCGAGGTGCGAAAATCATTGACTTCGGCGGAGATCTTTACCCCCCAATCCCCCTTGGAAAGACTTGCTCTTGCTCCCTCCTCTTTCCAACGGGAGGGTTGGGGTGGGGTAAAAATCTCCGCAGCACCTCAACCACCATCCGAATCGATGGAAACCAGTCACATCAACGTTGTCGATCGAGATCGAAATGTTGTCAGCCTGACATTTACCGTTAATTATCGATTTGGTGCGGGGGTAGTAGTACCAGGAACGGGAATTTTATTAAATGACGAGATGGATGATTTCGCCGTCGCACCTGGAGTCGCAAATGTGTTTGGATTAGTCGGTGGCGATAAAAACTCGATCGCACCTAGAAAAACACCTCTATCTAGTATGACACCGACGATCATCACCGAAAAAGGTCAATTCCGACTGGCGATCGGCGCACCTGGAGGGAGTACGATTATTACTACTGTGCTCCAAATTTTGCTCAATGTCTTGGAATACAAAATGGATGTTGGTTCGGCAGTGGCAGCGGGAAGAATCCATCACCAATGGCAACCAGATCAGGTAAATGTCGATCCGTGGGGATTTGATCCTTCCACACTAGCAGAATTACGACGGCGGGGACACTCGATCGAACCCCGTAGTTATTGGGGAAATGCTAATGCGATTCAACAATTACCCGATGGCAAACTAGAAGGTGCCGCAGATCCACGCGGTGAAGGGATAGCACAAGGATTTTAACTAAGTTGAAAATTGAAAGTTGAGAGTTGAAAGTTAAATTATCATCATCTTCTCGACTTACCCTTATCTGCACAAACCCGCTGGTAGGGGCAATTCATGAATTGCCCCTACCAGCGCGATCGAATTTTGCCGAATCTTAGCGATCCAACCCAAGCTAAGATTAACTTGTTTCAGTGAGTGCGATCAAATCGCTAACTACTGAATCCATTTACTTCGTAAATAAAATGATCCAACTTACTCGTTATCAATGGACTGTATTATTTGCCGCTTGGCTAGGCTGGGGATTTGATATCTTCGACGGATTGTTATTCAATTATGTCGCACCTAATTGTGTGCCCACACTCCTCGGTTATCATCTACCGATCGATCCACAAAATCTCGCACTTATTAAAGAAGTCAAACAGCAAACTCTCTTTTGGACTGGTTTAATTACCTCCATTTTACTAATAGGTTGGGCTGTTGGCGGTGTAATTTTTGGATATATTTGCGATCGAATCGGGCGCACAAAAACATTACTGATTACCATGTTATTTTATGCGATCGGGACATTTAGTTGTGCCTTCGCACCAAACATGGAAGTCTTAATTCTCTGTCGAATAATTGCTAGTCTAGGGATTGGTGGGGAATGGGCGGCTGGGGCTGCTATGGTAGCTGAAGTTGTGCCAGAAAAATATCGCGTCGAAGCAGGTGCTTTATTATATACATCCGCGCCAATGGGATTATTTCTAGCTACCTTTGTCAACGACCAAATTGCCAGAGTAATTTTGCCTGGAACTCCAGCAACTTCCTGGAGATATGTCTTTCTGTGTGGCTTAATTCCGGCGATTGTTGCCTTCATCGTCAGAATTTTTGTCAAAGAACCCGAAGCTTGGGAATCGGAGGCTGCTAAAGGTAATCCACCCACTCTAGGAGAATTATTTAGCCCAGAAAATCGTCGCACTACGTTAAGTGGCTTCTTAGTTTCTGTCATTGCTTTGCTGACTTGGTGGAGTTGCAATGCGTTCATTCCTGTTGTTGCTTCAGAGTTAGCAAAGTTGGGAATCAAAGCACAAGGGCTAACAGATTTAAAACTGATTCAAGTCAATATCGAAAGCTGGAAAACTTCACTTACTTATGCCTTTAATGCTGGTGGATTAATTGGTACTCTACTTACTATTCCTGCGGCTAAATACTTAGGTAGGAAGTGGATGTTTGGTATTTATTTTGCTTTATCTAGTGCCTCTTTAATCCTAGCCTTTGGATCGAAAGCACCACCTGAAATACAACTATGGTCGTGGTTTTATTTTGCGATCGGCTTGACAGTATTTGGCATTTTTGGATCGTTTACTTATTACTTACCAGAACTATTTCCAACTCGACTGCGTGGAACTGGATCGGGATTTTGTTATAATGCAGGCAGACTAATTACTGCAATTGGGCCATTTATCGTTGGGGGTGTTGCCTCTCGATCGGACAACCCATTACAAACCGCATTGCAACTACTATTCTTTGTGGGATTTATTCCGCTATTAGGTATTCTAGTGATGCCATTAATTATCGAAACAAAGAACCGTAAATTAATTCAATAGCAAAATCGGTTCTTTACTTTAGCTTTAATACCTAGCAATAGATTTATGATTTTTACTGAGATTACTGTCACTGAATTAGCTGCAAAACTTGCCGATCTCGATCGATCTTATCAATTTGTAGATGTACGCGAACCACAAGAATTGGCAATGGTGACACTACCTAGATTTATCAATCTACCATTGAGTGAACACGCTGATTGGTCGCCAGAAATTTATACACGGTTGGATAAAGATGTCGAAACATTAGTATTGTGTCATCATGGGATGCGATCCGCACAGATGTGTCAATGGCTGATCGATCGAGGCTTTACCCAAGTTAGCAATATTATTGGGGGCATTGATGCTTATAGCTATCATGTAGACCCAAGTTTACCAAAATACTAATCCACTATTTTCGATCAATTTTTTGTAATATCCAAATTTAAGTAGTAAGTTAAGAATTTCCAAAAAGGCGACAACAAGATGTTGAAAATTAATAATATAAAAATTAGCGACTGAGATTGATCTCAATCGCCAATTTATAATTATGAATCGTCTTACCTAGTTGTGTCTGGATCGATAGATATTGTGAGAGGTACGATTTAAGCGATGGTTGAGACGATGTTTTTCAGCTTGAGTTAATTTACCACCATTACGAATAGCCCGAAGTCTTGATGCTTCGATATTGTCTTCTCGTCGTTCGAGTCGGTGATATTCTTTACGTGAGATCGAACCGTTTTTTACACCTTGGTAAATTCGGTGTTCTTGGTGATTAATCCGATGTTGAAGTTGACCAGCTTGGGCTGCTAAAGGAGCACATAATACCGCAGTCGCTAAAATAAGGGTGCTAATTAATTTGTTCATAATTGAACTCCATTGATTTATTGGTCTTCTGGATATTTAGACAGACAAGTCTCGATCGAGGTTCAATATTTGAGCAAGTTTTTTTAGATTAGTCAACGATCTAGTCCTAGTCAAGATTTCACCGATGAGCAAATCGAGTTCCTGTCAGCAAACGTGAGTCTATGCCAGCGAGTTGGGGCTGGAGGCTAGCGGATCTACGCAAACAACCGTAAAATAAGATCAACTAAACTTTACAAATTGCAATATATTCAATCATGGCAACACCACAACCAACTGTCCAACCCAAACTAGTGATTACCAGATTTGGCTTCAATCGCTTTGCCGAGCAATTTAATGGCAGAGCATCGATGATTGGCTTTGCCTCACTAATCATCATTGAATACCTGACAGGTCAAAATCCGCTCGCTTGGATTGGGGCAGGATTGGGATTGAATTAAGATTAAGATTGAATCATCAGCAACTTTTCGCGATCATCACTCCTAAATCTGGGCATAATGATAGATAGCAACTCAGTGTATTGACTAATTTGTTAGTCATCGGCGATCGATTCTCTAGGCTGAGACTGTAAAATAGGATGTATAGACCCATCGCACTCGATGGCCGTGAGATCCACCCATCCTAATATCATCACCCACCAAATGAACGCGATATTTCCAACCGTTTTGAAACGACTATACCGCAAAGAACCAATCTCAAGCTTTCTGATCATTGTTGGTGCCGTCGATGCTATCCTCGGTGGCGTAAATGAGGTTGGCACATTGATGATTTTAGGTTTGCTAACTTCTGGTATGGCTATTGGCTATCGCTGGTGGTGTATTCAGCAATCTGAAACTACATCCGAGCGCAAATCCAAGCAATTATATCTATCCCCCAGTTCTAATCAGACACCATTACCAAATTTGGACAGCCGTCGCCGCCCACCACTATAAGCGGCTAGTTATGGGCTGAATTTTTAGTTACGGTGCGGGTGATCAAAAGCTATCCCGATTACGATCACACCATTACCTACTTTACGATAAAAACTTAGAAGCGAACGCTGTGAGTAATAATATCTCTTGGACAGCCGAAGCAGAAGCAAAGCTCAAAGAAATCCCCTTTTTTGTTCGACCTGCGGCTCGGAAGAAAATCGAAAAATTTGCCCAGGAACAAGGTGCAAGTGAAATCACTGTTGAGATTTATGCTTTAGCTAAACAACAATTTGGTTAGATGTTAATGTTATCCATTTATTAATATTAAATCTTTGTTCTCAATCCAAGTAACCGATCTTAATACCTAATACCTAATACCTAATTTATGTCGATCGCATTTAGCAAATATCAAGGCTTAGGTAACGATTTCATTCTCATTGATAACCGTCATAGCGAGACACCTGTAATCGAGCCGGAAGAGGCAATTATTTGGTGCGATCGACATTTTGGGATCGGTGGAGATGGGGTAATTTTTGTCCTACCGGGACAAAATGGCACCGACTATACCATGCGGATTTTTAATTCCGATGGTTCGGAACCAGAAATGTGCGGGAATGGAATTCGCTGTATGGCCAAATTTATTGCCGATTTGGAAGGTAAAGCCGATCTCGCTGTCACCTATCAAATTCATACCCTTGCGGGTACAATCACGCCTGAAGTACTTCCAGACGGAGATGTTCAGGTGGATATGGGAGAACCCCGATTACTCGCCGCAGAAATTCCGACTAGCTTGGGTACTGCGAATGATAAAGTAATTAACCAATCGATCAATGTTGAGGGTAAATCCTGGACTGTTACTTGTGTCAGTATGGGCAATCCTCACTGTATGACTTTTGTCGATGATGCTAATGCAATTGAGCTAGAAACATTAGGCCCAAAATTTGAACATCATCCTGTTTTTCCCCAACGAACTAATACCGAATTTGTCCAAGTTATCCGTCCTGACTATCTGAGAATGCGAGTCTGGGAACGCGGTGCTGGAATCACTTTAGCCTGTGGTACAGGTGCCTGTGCGACGGTGGTAGCGGGAGTCCTTACTGGCAAATCTGATCGCCGCTGTACGGTAGAATTACCTGGTGGTTGTCTGCAAATTGAATGGTCGCTTGCTGACAATCGTGTCTATATGACTGGGCCTGCTGAGTTAGTATTTAAAGGGGAAGTTTCACAAGAATAGGGAGAAGATGATGAGTACTGCAATCGAGCAAAACCCACAATTTGTGGAGGAATGCAAACCCGCTTTCGCACTCAATCTGAGCGCGATAAAATTTACTCATACCCAATTTCAAGAGCTGTGCGAAACCAATCGCGATCTCCGATTAGAACTTAGTAGCACAGGAGAATTAATAATTTTGGCACCAACTGGTTGGGGCAGCTCTAAACGAAATTTCAATCTTATTGGCCAGATTTGGGTCTGGAATGAGCAGAATCAACTAGGTGAAGCTTTTGAATCATCTGGAGGATTTGTTCTGCCCAATGGTGCTCAAAGGTCTCCTGATGTCGCCTGGGTGGAGAAATCAAGAATTGAATCACTCGATCCAGATCCAAATAAGTTTTTACCCTTAGCTCCAGATTTTTTAATTGAGCTACGTTCTGCTACTGATAGTTTACCCAAACTCCAACAGAAGATGCAGGAATATCAAGCAAATGGAGTACGTTTGGGTTGGTTAATCGATCCTCAAAATCGATGTGTAGAGATTTATCGGTTCGAGCGAGAACTGGAAATTTTACAATCGCCAATACAGCTTAGTGGTGAAAATATTTTAGCTGGATTTACTCTAGACTTAACTAATATCTGGTAAACCAATTACGTACAAATAGTTTGCTACTTCAACTCGATCGAATCAGTTATACCCCAACCAATTTTACTCGTCCATTATTGACTGATATCTCATTTGGTCTAGCTATGGGTGAATGTATCACTTTAACTGGGATTACGGGCGCAGGTAAAAGTACGCTGTTGCGGCTGATCAATCGCCTCAGTGAGCCAACAACTGGACAGATTGTGTTAAATGGAGAAAACTATCAAACTATCTCCCCTGTGACTCTCAGGCAGCGAGTAATGTTGGTGAGTCAAGAACCGAAGTTATTGGGCATGAAAGTACGGGAAGCCTTGGCCTATCCATTACAGTTACAATCACTAGGTTCGGAAGAGATCAAGCAAAAAATAGTCACAGTTACCGAACAATTGCAGATTCCTACAGATTGGTTCGATCGCACTGAATTACAGCTATCTGCCGGACAAAAACAAATTATTTTGATCGCCAGAGGGATAATTACTCAGCCTCAAATTTTACTACTGGATGAACCAATTGCTAATTTAGATTTTACTACTGCTGAACAAGTGTTGACTACACTGGCGAACATTTGTCGATCGCAACAAATGGGAATGATCATTGTCAATCATCAGTTAGAATTGGCAGCCCGATTTAGCGATCGATTACTCTATTTACAGGATGGAAAATTATTACTCGATCAGGTCAGTAAATCAGTTAATTGGCAGGATCTTCAACAGCAGATTCGTGAATCGGCAGATCGATCGATCTCTGAATGGGACTAATTATAAATGGGACTATTCACATCTTGCACCAGCACAAAGATACTGTTATTAAGCGTAGATCCAGGGTACCCATTAAGATCTACGCTTTTACTGTAAGTTGAAATTCCTGAAGTAGGGGCAATTCATGAATTGCCCCTACTTCAGGTTCTGATTCGATGATAAAATTTGGGTCTGAACTACTCGTTGGCGTAGCCTCTACCCTGGAAAATTTAATTTTATGAATACCCCAGTTTATCCAGTCCGCTGGCAAAATAATCGCGTCCTCCTGATCGATCAAAATCGGTTGCCGAATGAGTATACACATGTAGAAATCAGTCGGGTGGAAGATATGGCAGAAGCCATCTCAACGATGATCGTCAGAGGTGCGCCCGCAATTGGGGTGGCGGCTGCTTATGGGATGTATCTGGGTGCTAGAGAAATTAAGACGACAAATCGGGATGAATTTTTGACACAGCTAGTCGAGATCGGCAAAACGCTCAGAGCCACACGCCCAACAGCAGTGAACCTATTTTGGGCGATCGATCGGATGGAAGATACCGCTCGTAATTGTGTGGGCAGTGTTGCTGAGATTAGCCCACAATTACTGCTTGCTGCCCAAAAAATCAATGCTGAAGATATCGAAACTTGTCAAGCAATCGGTGCTCACGGTTTGAAGGCATTACCCAGTAGTCCAGCTAAATTGTGTTTGCTCACTCACTGCAATGCTGGTGCCCTAGCAACAGCAGGTTATGGCACTGCCCTTGGGGTGGTAAGATCTGCGTGGACAGAGGGGCGGCTAGCGCGGTTGTATGCAGATGAAACTCGTCCACGACTCCAAGGTGCGAGACTTACCAGTTGGGAATGCGTCCAAGAAGGTATTCCGGTGACAGTCATTAGTGATAGTATGGCGGCACATTGTATGAAACAAGGGTTAATTGATGCCGTTGTTGTTGGTGCCGATCGCATTGCCGCAAATGGTGATGCTGCAAATAAAATTGGCACATATAGTCTCGCGTTGGTAGCGAAAGCGCATCATATCCCATTCTTTGTGGCTGCACCACGTTCGACGATCGATTTTAGCCTCAGTGATGGTAGTCTGATTCCGATCGAGGAACGTCATCCCTCGGAACTTTATCAAATTGGCGAAACGATTATTTGTCCGCCTGGTGTTGAGTTCTACAATCCAGCTTTTGACGTGACTCCAGCTCATTTAATTCAGGCAATTATTACTGAATTTGGAGCGTTTTCACCAGCGGAAATTATTAATCTCCAACATCGATAAATACCACCTCGATCTTAATACATCATCAACAGATAATAACCGCAAAAATGGTGAGACAGATACCTGATTTCTTCAAGAAGTTGGGTATCTAGCAATAATAGTCAAAACTATCAATAATTCGATTGTCAAGCTAAAAATAACGTGAGTTATTCCAGCAATTTGTCAAGATATTTTAGACAACATCTATCGATCAATGTGTAAAAATAGACATCAGTGATAATCAGTAAGTAGTAAACTTTGAGTAACTTGCAAGTGAGTAGTGGGAGTATACACGCAGTGAATCCAATTGGATCTACTCTTCAACAGCGTTATCAAATCCTGGAGCAACTAGGGCAAAAGGGGGTAATAACTACCTATCTAGCCATCGATCTTCAGATCCCTGGTAATCTCCAACTCAAATGTGCCATTCACTGCCATGAACTACCAGATGCGACTACCGATGACTGGGATCGAGCCGTACTTTCGGCACAGACTCTATCTAAATTAAGTCGCCAAATCGATCGATTACCGACAGTGTATGGTTATTTTGCCCAGGAACAGGCATTTTACCTCGTGAGAGAGTTGGTAGTAGGGGTTCCGTTGAGACAAGAATTATTAGCAGATCGAGCGTGGACTGAATCGCAAGTAGTGATGTTATTAGCTGACTTATTGGAAGTGCTACACGATATCGATCGTGCTGGGGCAATCCCCGCGCCTGTATCATTGGCTCAGATCGTCCGTCGGAACCTCGATGGGAAACTAGCCCTAATTAATTTACCAATGGCGATCGGTTCGTGCCAACGAGATCCGGTGCCAACTTTGTACGATCTCCGGCAGGTAGGAGAGATTGCTATTGCTGCGGCTACTGGAATCGCTGGATCGGATCTACCGCTCACCACCATTCAATCGGGGAAATGGCAAAAGCTGGCACCGAAAATCGATCGACCCGAATTAATCGCGATCCTAGATCGACTGATTGCCAGCAATCCTGAACAATGCTACCCCTCAATATCTGCGGCTTGGCAAGCGGTTGTAAGCTTAATGCCCCAATTGCTGATCCATCAGCATTCTCGTGCTGATACTCGCACTGAGATCGCCAGACATGTCCAAATATTAGTTGATCGCGGCACGGAATTTTATGAAATTGGTGATTGTCAACAAGCAATCGCTGCTTACGATCGCGCTCTAGCTCTCGATCCACAGTGCGTTGATGCCTATTGTGGGAGGGGGAATGCTCTTCGTTATTTAGGCGACTATTCAGGCTCCTGGGATGATTTTGATACAGCAGTGCGGCTCGATCCAGAACAGGGCATTGCGTACATCGGAAGAGGATTAGCAACCTGCTTTGGGCACAACCCCAATTCTAATCCGAGTGCAGATTTTCAGCATGGTCAAAACTTGCTCGCTCAGCCTGCAAATGCGATCGCTTATGTGATGCGGGGTACGGCGAAAGCGCAGTTGCACAACAACCAAGGCGCGATCGCGGATTATACGACGGCAATTGAACTAAATCCGCGACTAGTAGTTGCTCATAATAATCGTGGCAATTTGCTTCAGCATTTAGGCGATTTAGATGGTGCCCTCGCCGATTTTAATATTGTCTTGGAGATCGATGCTCAATCACCGATCGCTTATAACAATCGCGCGATTATTTATACTCAGATCGGTCAGTTTTCCGCCGCAATTGCCGACTATACTAAAGCGATCGAACTACAGCCAGGTTTTGTAAGTGTTTACAACAATCTTGGGAATACTTATTGCCAAATGGGTGACTATGCAGCCGCGATCTCTGAGTACAGCCAAGCTGTAGCGTTCGATCCAGAGTTTGCTGTTGCTTATAGTAATCGGGCGAATATTCACCGGATTCAGGGTGATTTTGCTACAGCTCTGCGAGACTACGATCGAGCTATTAGTCTCGATGCTGATTTAATTATCGCCTACTATAATCGGGGAATTTGCCATCGTCAAATTGGCAATCATCAAGCAGCAATTGATAATTACACCAAAACTCTCGCACTCGATCCTCAATATTTTCACGCCTATTATCATCGTGGCAATGCTCGTCAATACCTGGGCGATCATCACGGGGCGATCGCTGATTATACTCAGACAATTTATTTTGATCCCAACCATCTTTATGCTTATTACAATCGTGCCATTACCCGCAGTGAAATTAGCGATATTCAGGGCGCGATGGAAGATCTCGAACAAGCAATTGAGTTAGATCCAACATTTACGTTGGCTTATTACCAACGCGGTTGGCTATTATCGACGAATGACGAACATCAATATGCCATATTTGACTATCAACGAGCGATCGAATTAACACCAGATTATCTCGATGCTTATTATCAAATGGGTTGTAGTCGTCAGCGTTTGGGCGATTTGTCGGCTGCATTAGCAGATTTTAGTCAGAGTATCGACATCGATGCGAATTACGCGCCTGCGTACTATCAAAGAGGCAAAATCTACAATCAACTTGGCGATCGTGCTGGAGCTATTACCGATTATCATAAGGCTGCTAATCTCTATCTCGATCGCGGTGATAGCAAAACTTATCAGCAAATTTTACAGATCGTCGATCGAATAGTCGCTGGTGGCTAGTCATGGATTAGAAACTGCGATCCACTGTGCAAGTTAAGAAAGTAGCATACAGTAATGACTAACCAAATAGATCCTCATTCACAATGGAGCATAAGCAAACAAACCAAAAGCAATATAGATTATGTACGCTAGTGTAGCAGCCTTTAATTCTGGATTAATTTTTATCGCTCTATTAGCGTTTGGACTACTGAATTGGTTTCAGATTCCCACTGGAAGTTTACTCGATTGGGCGATCGGCATTGGGATTTTTGAGTGGGCAATTCTGATTGTGACAGTCCCGTGGAATATTTATTTTAGCGCACAAGCTGCAGTGCAGGCAGGTAAAGAATCACAAGCACAAGGAATCAGTGTAGACGATCGCCAAATTCGCTATGCTAGCGGGATTGCGACTAAATCTTTAATCGTCGCGATTGGTTTACATTTAGGTACCGCGATCGGGTTATATTGGTTAGCAATTAATGGCATCACTGCTTTGGGCTATTGGAGTTCTGTTGGGGTACTATTACTGACACTATTGCGTCCAGCAATTAGTACTTATGAGTATTTAGCCACCCGACTGAGTGCCATGCAAGAGCAATTTGCTTATCCTCGTGCCGATATTTTAGAATTACGCGACAGGTTTCAACAATTAGAATATCGAGTAACTCAATTAACCAATCAATTAGACTCTAATGATGATACATCTTGGCTAAGTAATCAAGATCGTCGCTGGGAAACTAATCGCGAAGAAATATCGAGAATTACTGTATCGATGGCAGATATGAAAGCAAGTAATGAACTAGATCATCAACGATTAGCACAGGAAGCGAAACAGGCGATTTCGCAGATTACTGTTGACGGACAATTTCTCGAACACGCTCGCGAACTCATTAGATTCTTTAAAACAGCGTAGGTGAGATTTTATGAACCTCAATAATATTTTACTAATTATCATCGGCGTAATTGGACTAGGATTTTCACTCTTCATTTTGTCAGGTTTAACTTTGGCACTAGTATTGCATACTCGTATCGAAGATCCTGTGAGATTGAAGTGGTTAGCCATTGGTAAATTTTTATATTTACCATTCATATTTTCTATTGCAGCGATTGGATTTGGTATTTACAATTGGCAACGATAATTTATACTGGAATCTTACTAATTATCTGTGCTAGATTATCTAACATCAATGAGTGAATTTTCACCTAATATCCAATACCTAAAGCCTAACTATGATTCCTGGCGAAATTATTGCTAGAGATGGCGAGATCGAACTAAATATTGGTCGCCCCATCCTAAAACTAACTGTAGCAAATACAGGCGATCGACCAATTCAAATTGGCTCTCATTATCACTTCTATGAAGTTAATGCCGCCTTAGAATTTGAGCGAGAACCGACAAAAGGAATGCGGCTTGATATTCCGGCTGGTACCGCAGTCAGATTTGAGCCAGGAGACGAGAAACAAATCCAACTAGTCGCTCTAGCAGGCTCCCGCGAAATCTACGGCTTCAACGCCCAAATCGAGGGTAAACTTTAGCGAGGGGATAGGGGATATAGGGGCTACACAATAATTAGATCGTGAGAATCTTGACTTAATCTTTGTAGGTATTCGATCGAGCTTGATGGATTATAAGCGATCGCCAATCGATCGAGCTATTATACATTTATTCAACCGAAGCAAATCGCCGTTTTATATTCAATGCTCAATCGCGCTGCTTCAAACAAAGATAACCAAACAATTTTTTCAATCCATAGTCCTGTTTGCGATTCATCTTCCTCCTCAATTTGAATTGCAATCTCAATTTTGATTGCTTCAGCATCCGATAAATGTCCGTTATCTAATTGAATACCTAATTGCGGTGCAATAAAAATTAGCTCTTTCATCAAGCCGTAGCTAGAACCTAGCATACCACCAGGAATGCGATCTCCATCTCCAGTATCAAAAATAACTTCTTCAAATTCGATCGGTAGGTAAAAGCCGCCACAATCAGAATGGCACAAAAGATGGCTATTCATCATGTACATTTGCTCATCTATGGCTTCGTCGTCCGCAGCACTTTCATCTCTTGGTGTTGGCATTGGTATCCAGTCAGGATTATCGATTGTGCGAGCACAAATGCGGCGCAAATGATGTAAATAAGAGTATGAGAAGCCATGCAACTTGGAACGATCCTGCATTGATGGTAGTCTTTCTGGCTCTTGATGTGGTGGGAATCCTTGTTCGACAAGAACCTCATTAACCTGTGCTATTTGTTCGATGAACCATTCTGCGGATTCTGGATCTTCAGCAAAATAGGCAAGATTTCCAACTGAAATAGAAAGTCCCATATTGATCGTTTTAACTTAAATTTCTCTATCCATCATATTACTGAAATAAGGATGCGATCGTCATGGGATAATGGCAAAATAAATTTATGATGTTTTTTAAAATAGTTAAAAATTGACAATATTATGGAAACGATCGACTTGCTGCACTCCGGTAAATTACAGGGAATTAAACGGCTGGATTTAGCGGCTGGTTTGATGGAATTCCCGATCAAGATTTTCGATTTAGCTGATTCTCTCGAAATATTGAACCTGTCTGATAATCAGTTACGATCTTTACCCGCCGATCTAAGTCGGTTAAAGAAGCTCAAAATTATCTTTCTCAGTAACAACGATTTTGAAGAAGTTCCTGAAGTATTGGCAGATTGTCCGAATCTGTCGATGGTGGGTTTCAAATCGAACAAAATTAGGGTGCTGGGCGAGAATATCTTGCCGCTGGGTGTGAGGTGGCTGATTCTGACTGATAACCAGTTGGAGAAGTTACCTAATTCGATCGGTAAGCTCCACGACTTGCAAAAATTGATGTTAGCCGGAAATCAATTGCGATCGCTACCGGATGAGATGGCGACTTGTCAGAATTTAGAGCTGATTAGATTGGCTGCAAATCGGCTGGAATCTTTGCCACATTGGTTATTTACATTGCCTCGGCTATCGTGGTTGGCGTATGCTGGCAATCCTGGCTGTGTTGATACCGTGTCACCAGACGTACCCGCAATTCCGTGGGCGGAGTTAACGCTGTTGAATACATTGGGGGAAGGTGCTTCGGGAGTTATTTCCCAAGGTTTGTGGCAGTCTCCAGCACAGCCGCCAACCCCAGTAGCGATCAAGATTTTCAAAGGGGCGATGACTAGCGATGGTGCGCCCGCTGATGAAATGAATGCTTGTATGGCGGCTGGTGGGCATCCACATTTAGTTGGAGCATTGGGTAAAATTGTCGATCGCCCTGACAATCGATCTGGTTTAATATTGTCGTTAATTCCACCCGATTACCGCAATCTGGGCAACCCGCCAAGTCTAGAGACTTGTACTAGAGATACCTATGTTGCAGAGACATCTTTTTCGATAGCGGCAATTTTGCGGATCGCGATCGGGATTTCATCGGCTGCGGCTCATCTCCACGCCCAGGGCATCATGCACGGCGATTTGTACGCTCATAATATTCTGATCGATGAAACTAACCATACTTTGTTAGGAGACTTTGGGGCGGCTTCTAGCCATGATTTGAACGATAAAATTGTTGGTGCAGCTTTAGAACGGTTGGAAGTGAGAGCATTTGGCTGTCTGTTAGAAGATTTATTAGATCGCTGTAAATTACCAGTTTCTGATGCGGAAAAGTTGGCACTCGATCAATTGGGTAAATTACAGCAAGATTGTCTGCAACCCTTTCCAGTCGAGCGTCCTTTATTTATGGAGATCGGTAAAATTCTAGCTAAAATTACCACGATAGACTGAACTTATGTTGGCGTGGAAAAATCTGATAGACTCAAATTAATTCTCATTCGATCTCCTACTTGTTGTCAAACCTGATATTCTGCTTAAAATATCATCGCCAAAACATCGATCGATTGGCGCAAACTGTCTTATGGTGTGGATTTGTTGGAAATATGCTGACGATTGAGGCTGTCGCTATACCAGCGCAATTAGTTAACGAATTACCATCAATAGCTACTCAAAGTATCGTAATCAATCAGATTAAAGCAATCGTCAACAATCGTCCCTCACAGCAAATTGATGTGCAAGGCGAAACCACAAGGCAGTCGCAACAAGCTGTTAAATTAGAACAATGGCTAATGCCATTTGATGCCACGCTCAAACTATTAGAAATTCAACAGCGACAGTTGCCCAGTGGGGAATTGGAACTCAAATCGCCCTATCTCTTGGTTAGATTCAATCCGCGTCAATTGCGATCGCATCCCAATTTGGGACGAGTTGTTACCATTGGAGATTTGCAAAAATTACCAGGGATTAAAATTACTTTTGACAACCGAGAGAGCGCGCTCAAATTTAGTTATACCCTGCCCAAAAATCCGCCACAACTTGCGGCAACAGCTCCAATCGTCAGTTTAGATGGATTAGCTACGATCGATCCGCCCACGGCTAATTTAAGCGCAGTTCAGGAGCGGATCAATCTCAGTGGTTCAGATAATAGTCAGCTTAATACTCAAGGTGAATTTAAAGCAGTTGGCACAGTTTTAGGTTCTAGTTGGTATCTACGGGTGGATCAGCCCAAACTTGCCAATCTCCTGACTTGGGGGCTGAGCGATGCTGTCGTCATCAACCAAAGTGCTGGCAGTGACTGGATTTTCGGTTCGCAAAGTTCTTTCTGGCGCAGACAGGGAAATCCAACAGGTAGCTATTGGGGTATTACGACGATTCAGCGGCAAAATTTCACGCCGCCGACATCCCTTACTGGTGGAGATTTTGCCCCAAATGAGCGACTACAATCTAGTAGTTTGGGACGAACGGCGATCGGCCAAGCACCGCCAGGAACAGTAGTGCGACTGGTGAAGGGTTTTAATACTGATATTGTCGGACAAGTTTTGGTCGATAGTTCGGGGGTATTCCGGTTTGAAAATGTAGTTGTGAGCAATGAGGGCGAACTTGGGAGTAGTTATCGACTGTTGCTGTATCCGAATGGGCAACTAACCGCCGATCCGCAAGTGCGAGATGTGACATTTACCACAGTGCCAGGTCAATTAGCGGGCGGATCTAGCGCGTGGATTGCTTCTGCGGGGGGAAATTATGTTCGGGGTACAAATGAATTTATCGGTAGTTCCGATCGATTGGAAGGTGGCGTGGCTTATCGACGGGGGATTAGTGAGTCTCTAACAGTCGGTGGGGGGATAATTGTCGATCCGATCGCTTTACGGGGTTTGGGTGAAGTCTTTTGGCAGCCTACAGGCACTCCACTTCAAGCCTCAGTATCAGCGGTAACTAGCGATCGATGGGATGTAGTGAGTAGTGTTAGTTATCAACCAACCACAAATTGGAATGCCAGTTTTAGTAATGATAAATTATCTAGTCGCGCCGATCTCAATTGGCTGCTATCACCTAAATTTACGGTGTCTAGTAAATATGATAGTTTGTCGGGGGTGGCGATCGGTGGTAACTATAATTTCAGTGTCGCACCTAATAGCAGTAGTAATCTGCAAGGTACCTTCGATACTCAGTCTTTCTTGCGTTGGAGTGCCAGTCATCAGCAGAATCAGTGGCAGGTGGGATTGCAAGGAAATGAAATTAGTTTCAACTCTGAAGTCAGTTATCGACTTCCCTCACTCCTGAGTGGTACTCAAAATCTCGTCGCTAACTATCTATCAACTTATTCAAGTGCTGCCACTACTTTCGGGCAATTCATCTGGCGATATCAAGCAAACACCTTCCAATCCGAGCTAGGCTATGGCTGGAGTGGATTTGGTCATGGTGCAAATGCGGGGATCGGTGTAACGTTATCGCCAGGACTAAAATTAACGGGAAAATATCAGGGGATTTCGGCTGCTACCAACCGGGAGAGTTTTTCCCTCGAATTGCAATCGACGATCGATCTTCAAGGTGGCACCCAAGTATCGAATACCAAGGTAGAAGACTTGCGTACCATTGGGGGCATTGCGATTCAACCATTTTTTGATCGCAATGGTAATGGCAAACAAGATCCAGGCGAAGAAAAATACTGGCATCCTGACTTAATTACTCTCAACAACAAGGCACTCAATCCGATTCAGATCGTTCAATTAGCGGACAAAGTGGAGATCAAAGCCGCACCTGGCAGCTATCGACTCGATCTCAATCCCACTCATCTCCCCGCCCATTGGCGGAGTTCGATCACTGACGCAGCAGGCAAGCCGCTGGACTCACTCCGCGTCAATGTTGCGCTAGGTAGCTACACGACGATTTCCATCCCGTTAATGCCCATTTACACAGTGACGGGGATTGTCTCTGATCCGGTGGGGAAAACACTCCCGAAGATAGAAGTAGTGGCAATTAATATTTCTGGTACAGGCGATCAAATCACGACAGCAAAGCCAACTCGTCGATCGACTCGGACTAAATCTGATGGCAGCTATGAATTTACAGATCTCGCCCTAGGTGCTTACAAAATCTCGATTCCAGGGCAATTACGACCTCAGACGATCGCCATTGTGGCAAGTTCGCCAGTTCTCCAACAACTCAATCTCCAGCAAACGGCGATCGGCAATGTTACATCACATACCCCATTAGTTGCTAGTAACGATCAAATGTGCTTGATGGTTTGCTGGCATGGTTTGTAATCATGGCAAGTCCTCGATCGTCTATCAGCTAACTATCGATGGGATAGACATTGAAAATCGCCGTATTACAGGCTTAATCACAAACAATTTAAGAATATTTCCATAATCTCCATCTTTAGGTTTCTGTCTGGGTACTCTAAGCCTTGAGTGAGTAAGCGGATATCAACGAATCGATCATGGAAATAACTATAGATCCAATAGTAGCTTTGTCAGCTACTACAAGAGTAGATCCAGGGAAGCTAGACACGCAGATGGCGGTTAACCCGAATACTAAGCCCCAATTACTGTGCCAAATCGCGACAGGAAAAGACTGGGAGCTGCGAAGACTAGTCGCTAGTAATCCCAACACACCAACAGATATTCTCTGGCAATTGGGGATTGATTTTCCTGAAGCCATCCTCAAGAACCCAGTTTTTGAACTATTACAACTAGAGCAACTCAATTTAGCGGCGGAAATTCCGCATGATACCCTGACTAGTCTGCTGCAATGCGAACAAGTACCCAGAAGCTTGATGGAATATGCTGTCAGCCAGCAAGATTATAGTCTGTGGCTGGCAGTCGCTTATAATCCGCACACTCCTGGCATATTGTTAGAAAATTTAGCCCGAAAATCACGGCATCAAGATCGAGAATTGATTCGCGCTGTTGCGGCACATCCCAATACACCGCCGTATTTACTTGCCGAAATTATTGACATTGGTGGTAACGTTGCCCAAGTTGTGGCTGAAAATTTGCAGACACCGATTGCTGTACTAGAACAGATTTTACATAAATATCGCCAAACTAGCGATCCCACTTTTACAACATTGGTAGCACTCCATCCCCATCTCAACCCGCGACTGTTGATGCAGATGTGTCTGGCACCCAATGAATCAGCAGCTCAATCGCTGTGGCTAGCCAAACAAATTACGACAGAATCGATGCAACTGTTGGAGCTGGCACAAACAGACTGGAATGTACTGCAATTAGCTGTGGTTCGCCATCCAAATACCCCTGGCGCGACAATTGAGAACATCTGGAACCAAATGCGGATTAATCATACCGATTGTAGCCAAATAGATCGACTAATTTATGATTCTTTTATTGGCAATTCCAATACATCGCCCCAACTCCGAGGAGAGTTACGCAAGTTGTTGAAATGGTAGAGGTAGTGGCTAGTTGGTAATACCAGCACCCGAACAAATAAACCCCTCAACACCTCCAATCCAATGAATCCTGAAGATCTAAAGACTTATCTCGATCGACTAATTACTAACAACCTCAAAATTAGCACCATGATTTGGGGTGCGCCTGGGATTGGAAAATCTACTATTGTGAGCCAATTGGCGACAGCACATCAACTCGAATTTATTGATATCCGGTTGAGTCAATTGGCACCCACCGATCTACGGGGATTACCTGTGGCAGAAGATGGCGTTTCCAAATGGTTTCCGCCCGAATTTTTGCCCCAGCGGGGACAAGGGATTTTGTTTCTCGATGAGATTAATATGGCTCCTCCAGCGATGCAGGGCATGGCACAGCAGCTCATCCTGGATCGCCGAGTGGGTTCCTATCTGGTCCCTGATGGCTGGTTTATATGGGCAGCCGGGAATCGGAAGGAAGATCGGGCGGGGGTATTTGATATGCCAGCACCGTTAGCCAATCGTTTTTTACACTTGCAAGTGGAAGCAGATTTTGAAAGTTTCAAAGCTTACGCGCTTGGGCAAGGTGTTCACGAACAAATTATTGCTTTTTTGTCTTTTCGGCCTAGTTTGTTGCACAAGATCGATCCGCAACAACCAGCTTGGTGTTCGCCACGTTCTTGGATGATGGCAAGTAGCTTACACTATCACGGCATGGATCTAGCACCCGCGATCGGCATGGCTGCAAGTGCGGAGTTTCAAGCTTTTATTTTGACGTATCAACTATTACCCGATCTGACACCAATTTTTGAAGGTAAAGGTAGTCATATTGCTTTTCCGATTGAACCTTCTGCTCGCTATGCAACGGCGATCGGTTTAACAGTTCATGCGACTGATGCCGATCGAGCTTATCATGCTTTCCACTGGCTGAGTCAGGTTGCGCCTGCGGAATGGGTACAGTTGTTTGTATCGGATTTATTGGGGTTGGTGCGATCGCGTGGACAATTGGGGATGCTTGCTGTGCTGATCGATAAAGATCCCTCGATTCAGAAGTTTTTGCAGGATTATCGGCAATTGGTGCTGGGGTAAAAGAATAATCTCGTTACGCGAACGTTAACGTTGTAGGGGCAGGTTTATGCGACTAATTCAAACCGGAAGTCAACCTCCGTACAAACCTGCCCAACCTCACCAGCAACTCGAACGATCTGAATTTTACTGGTGGGTTAGGGGGCAATACTTCTCGGTTAAGCTCTAAGCAGTGCTAGCAATAGAGAAACTAAGGTGTGGGTGCTGAGTTCCCGTACCAGGATGAAAAGGTTTTTTCGCTGGAAATTTTGAACGGGTCTTTTTAACAACGCGCG
>JANYIT010000321.1 GCA_025358725.1 Chamaesiphon sp. GL140_3_metabinner_129_sub | reverse complement strand
AGTAACCCGCGCGTTGTTAAAAAGACCCGTTCAAAATTTCCAGCGAAAAAACCTTTTCATCCTGGTACGGGAACTCAGCACCCACACCTTAGTTTCTCTATTGCTAGCACTGCTTAGAGCTTAACCGAGAAGTATTGGGGGTGATGTGACAGGTTCCGATCGAGATCGAGCATTTTTGCAAAGTTTTGAAGGCACTAAATCACAAAAATTCAGAGAATATCAATCTGCCAGAACGAATGGAATCTCGATGACTTGGGGCGAGATGATAGCAGATATGCTTGTTGGAGAAGCAACAGAATATCTTGTTAGAGCCACCGCAAAAGGAGGAACACTAGCACTTGTCGGACTCTTTGGACATGCTGGTACTGGAACAGCAATTAGTGGATTGAGTGGTATTGCGGCTAAAAGTGCTGCTCTTGCCTGGTTGGGTGGTGGCTCTCTCGCCACAGGTGGTGGAGGGATGGCTTTGGGTAGTTTGGTATTAGGTGGAATAACCCTCGCTCCCGTTTTATTAGTTAGTGGATTCATGATGGGTGCAAAGGGAGACAAAGCTCTCAACAAAGCTATTGAATACCAAGAAAAAGTAGATATTGAGATCGATAGAATTGTCGAGGCTGAAAATTTCCTGCTGAAAGTGCATGAGAGAATTTGTAATTTATATAACTTAGTGAATGAATTAGATAACAAAGCAATCGATATTTTGAATCAGTTTGAATCTAAATCTTTCGATTGCGATCGAGATGCAGCTAAATTTCAGCGAATCACTTTTTTACTTAGAGCGGTGGTAGAAGTTATGAAAGCTCCTGTTTTATGTAGTAATGGAAAACTTAATCCAGCTACTAAAATATTGGTAGTCAAATATAGTAACTTTCAATGATAGATCCAGTGGTCGTTTTTCAGATAGTGCGTCATCAACTTCTAACTCCTGTTTACTCGGTAGCGTGCCTTCAAGCTGCCACTTGCGGGGAAAATCCGGTAAGCCGTGAGTTGCCCCGATCGCCATCGTGCGACGCTTGCCATCATTCCAGACGAGGATGAGGCGATCTTCTTTATTTTGAATTCCTACTTTCATTGAAGTTTGAGCGGTGTAAAAATTCACCCAACTAGACCACTTCTGAACACTTCATCAAAACCTTATTGACAACAAAAAAGCTCCTCGATGGCGGTAAACGCCCTCTAGGAAACCTTCTGTGTCTTAATTTCAGTCTAATCGGGATGAGAGGATTTGAACCTCCGACCCCTGCTTCCCGAAAGCAGTAGCTTGAATCTCTCAACTGCTTGTTACGTAAGCTTTATAGTCGTTCTCAATAACGTGCAGGGGTAAAAACAGGGGTAAAAAGTGGTTTCGGGGGTGGTTTACGCTTCTAAATTTCCCTCTCCACTGAGGCGACGGATGATGATATCGATTTTGGCATCGAGCGATTCAAGTCGGGCATTAACCGCTACAAATTCCGCTCTCATCTCCGATCGCGTCGATCCGATCTCTTCGTAAATCCGATCTAGTACGCTGGAAAATTCTTGGGGGGAGATCTGGGTATATTCCAGTCTGTCTAATCTGCGGTTGACCCCACGCAATTCGCGGTTAACGCGATCGATGTCGTCTGGTTCTCTGGCTTGAGTCATGTTAACCTCATAGTAGTTATGTTAAGTTCGATCGCGCTGTTGCAAGCAGTCTTTCGATCGATCTAGCCCTCGCCTTCACTGGTGGGGGCTATTTCGATTATAAGGGTTAAGTAGTCATATATGGCTCAATCGGTCTTCTGTCGGGATTGAGGAGCCTTTCGAGGCAATTTACCATCTAGGCAAGTTGATAGCAATAGCCAGAAGTTATACTTAGCAAAGCTCAAGAACGATTACAGCCTTAAATTAATCACAGCTAGTGGGTATATCCTTGGATCTATTGAAATCTTGGAACTGACAGAAATAGATTTAAAGTGGTTTGCAGAACTACTAGAGATGCCTTACAAGACATTGGTTAATGCTTTGAACCGATTGCGAAAGGATGGACTAGTCACGATTTAATCCGTTCCTGAATTAAGCTTCTCTCGAATTCTGCAAGCCCCGCCATGATAGTGAGCATCAGATTACCAGCGGGGGTAGATAAATCGAATTGCATCCCAGTTTGAGCGATAAGACTAACTTTCCAACTATGTAA
>JANYIT010000301.1 GCA_025358725.1 Chamaesiphon sp. GL140_3_metabinner_129_sub | reverse complement strand
ACGAAATACTCAAACAATCGAGCGAAAACATCTCACACTTCGGACTAGAATTAAGCGACTGGCTCGTAAAACCATCTGCTTTTCTAAATCTGTTGTGATGCACGATATTGTGATTGGTTTGTTTATCAATCGGTTTGAATTCGGGTGTGCCATTTAACCTACTCTCCACAGATCTAGAACATTACCCAAAAAGGAGACGTTCATACCTCTGATTTTAAGCAATTCGTAAGTACAGTGTCAATACGAATGTTGGGGATCAGCAAGATTATATGCTGAATATCGATCGACTCAATTCAATATCTTCACCGATTCGGTATTTCGTGGTGTCTGTCGCCGTTCTTTTCGAGCATGAGCTAGAATAGTTAGTCCATCGGTTGCCAATAGTCATGACTGCACTCACTGCTAATTTAATTGAAATCTTTTCAGCGATTCAAGGTGAGGGAGTAAATGTCGGCACCAGACAGATATTTGTCAGGTTTGGTGGCTGCGATTTGCGCTGTCATTATTGCGATAGCGAACATACCTGGCAGAAACAACCGACATGTTCGATCGAGCAAACCCCAGGGCAACGTGATTTTACGACTCATGATAACCCGATCGAGTCGTCTCAACTTTTAACCTGGATTAAGCAGCAAAACCAGCCACATCTCCACGACAGTATCAGCATTACTGGTGGCGAACCGCTGTTACACGCGCCATTTCTCGCCCAATTTTTACCCCAAGTTAAGGAAGCAACTAATTTACCGATCTATCTCGAAACAGGCGGACATCGCCCTAAACAGTTAGTTCAAGTTTTGCCATACCTAGATTTGGTAGGGATGGATATTAAATTACCTAGTGTCAGCGGTGAGACTCACTGGGAGGAACATCGAGAATTTTTGCAACTGTGTCAAGCTGCTGGTGTCGAGGTGTTCGTGAAAATTATTATTTCCCAGACTACCGATCCGGCTGAACTTCGACAAGCAGCTCAGTTAGTCGCGGCGGTGAGCGATTCTCATTCTGAGAGGCTTCGCCAACGAATCATTGTTTTTTTGCAACCGATGACAGCTTTAGCCCAACCCCATACCAATCCAGCTCTAACAGCACCGACACCAGAGCAAGTATTAACTTGGCAAGCTGTAATGAAAGAGTATCTACCACAAATTCGGGTGATTCCGCAGACGCATAAAATGATCGGACAGTTGTAATTTAACGTGACGTTAATTGGCTACCGATTAGCTAGCCAATTAAAAATTGGTGAAAGAGTTGTGTACAATGTGGGCGGTGATTCTCTCGCGACAGAGGCTACGCCAACGGATCGATTTTCAACAGTATCAAACTCAAGCTAGATTGTTATGAATCCATTAATTGGTATGCTTGCGAGTCAACTGGGTGGCCCAGTAATTCAACAAATTAGTCAGCAAATCGGCTCGAATGAAGGTACGACCCAATCTGCGGTAGGGATGGCTTTACCGATGTTACTGTCAGCATTTGGCAACCAAGCTGAGGCGACTGGACAAGTTGCTCAAGGCGATGATGGTTCGATTCTAGATGATGTGATGGGTTTTGTCGGCAATGCTGGTGCTGCTAATATGGGCAGTGCTTTACTAGGTCAAGTTTTGGGTGATGGCACTCATAACGCGATGGCTGATACCATCAGTCAAAATACTGGTATGGATAGCGGCGCAGCTAATCAACTACTGGGAATGCTAGCACCGTTGGTAATGGGTGCCTTGGGCAAATCCAGTCAGGAGCAAGGTGGTTTGGATGCAAATGGGATTACCCAAATGCTCGGTGCTTTTGGTGGCGGCAATGACTTCCTAGGTATGGCTACGAAGGCGATCGATGCTGATGGTGATGGCGATATCGTCGAAGATATCGGGAATATTATGGGTAAGCTGTTTTAGTTTAGTTTTGTTGGGGCTAGGGCAGAGATCTTTACCCCACCCCAGCCCTCCCCTTATAAAGGGGAGGGAGCAGGAGTCTAATCTCCCAACTCCCAACTCCCAACTCTCTTGGGGCTGTAGCTCAGAAGGATAGAGCGATCGCCTCCTAAGCGATAGGCCGTGGGTTCGATTCCCGCCAGTCCCGTTGATTGTCTGCATTGATAAATTATGGTAACTTGAGCCTAGCATCGACTAGGCACAATACTAGTTCCTCTATTTGTCCTTTCCAAGCTCATTGCAGCATGGCGCATCATCATACCCTCCCCCGATCGCATCCATCTTCAATCCAGAAACAACGCCATCGCCATCGCTGGCGATTGTGGAGGTTGCTGTTACCAATTTCACCGCTACTATTGCCGATAGCCTGGATTGGTTATCGAGAGTTAGAAAATACCTGGATTCAACCTCAAGCAATTTTTATCTTGGGTGGTGAAGAAGAGCGCGAAATCTTTGGAGCGAAATTTGCCCACACTCATCCCAATCTACCTGTTTGGATTTCTGGTGGCGCACCGCCAAGTTATGCCAAACGAGTTTTTAAAAAGGCTGGTGTCTCGACCGAAAATTTACATCTAGATTATCAAGCGATCGATACTGTTACCAATTTTACAACACTGGTCGATCGATTTGAGTCCAAAGGGATTACCAGTGTCTATCTCGTCACTTCTGACGATCACATCCAGAGAGCCAGAACTATTGGCGAAATCGTCTTTGGCAGCCGAGGGATTAAAGTCAAGCCAGTAACTTTTGCTAGTGGTAGATCTACAGAACCAATTCGGAAAACTGTTCGAGATGGGTTCAGATCTTTGCTATGGCTCACTACTGGTTATGCTGGTGCGACTCCCCCAGTCATCATTGAATCTAGTCCAGAGCGTTCGAGGATTTAATCAATTATATGGATTGGCCCCTGGGTGCTAGCACTAAAAAATTGGCGCACGAGGGGGTTATCTGTGGTGTCAATGTCAGGAGTTTTGCCATCCCACTGCACCTTACCTTCGTACAGAAAGACGATTCGATCGGTCGTGCGGCGGATGGTACTATCTTGGTGTGTCACCATCACATAAGTACTGCAACCGCCCTCGACATGTTGTAAGTCTCTGACCAAATCTTCAATTACAGTAGACGCGATCGGATCTAGCCCTGCTGTTGGCTCATCGTATAATAAGACTTCTGGATTGTCTTCAGGTCGTTCGGGATTGGACATGATCGCGCGGGCAAAACTCACCCGCTTTCGCATTCCACCCGATAATTGAGCGGGATATCGATCGGCTACACCTGCCATGCCTACTAATCCTAACTTAGCGTCTACCAATTCCCGAATATGTTGGCGAGAAATATGGGATTGTTGAAATAATCTAAAACCAACATTTTCTTCTACTGTCAGGGAATCAAATAACGCGGCTTGTTGAAATACCATCCCGATATAAATCGGATCGTTACCATCTTCGATCATGCCGCGTCGCAGTTCGCCTCGCAGGTAAACTTCACCCTCATCAGGTGCGAGTAATCCAGCAATAATCCGCAAAATCGTCGATTTACCCGTTCCAGATGGCCCAATAATTCCCAAACCTTCTCCAGGATAAATATCTAAATCCATCCCATCTAAAATCACGTTATTACCAAAGGCTTTGGAGACTCCACGTAGTTGAATTATTGGTTCCATAAGAAGGTTTTAGGCTTTAGGCTTTAGGGTTAAATATTTGTACTAATTTAGGCTTCTCCCAAGCATGAATTACTCACAGCCTACATTAGTCCATATATATTAGTAATCAGTGTAGATCTGAGGGTACCCAGTGGTTATTGCCGTAATAATACATCTGCATTGGTGCAAGATCTGAGATTGTCGATAATTCTAATTTTTGGAAGTTCAATTGCCTTTCAACTTTCAACTTCTTGTACTGTTGGCGTAGCCTCGCCTTTGGCGATACGTAGCCGAAGTATCAACTTTCAACTTTCCACTTTCCACTTTCTACTAATCTACCGAATTATATTTCTGAGTGAATATCCCCCCAATTGCAGCGATCGCGGCTAGGCATAATAATACTGTTGGGACACCTAATGCTGTTTCAGCTAATCCAGTGAGTGCTAGAGGTAAACTAAGGGCGATATTAATCGCATTATTCTGGAGTCCAAATACTTTGCCGCGCATTTCTTCGGGTGTTTCGCTTTGAATAGTTGTTTGCATGGGAATTGCTACACTTGCACTAAATACACCCATGCCTACCAAGCATAATAGACTCAACCAGAGCGATTGAGAAAAAGATAATCCAATTAAAGCCGCCGATACTCCGATCGAACCATACAAGCTTAATTGAGCGCGGGAAAATTTTTGACCGATATAATTCAATCCTACCGCACCTAATGCCATCCCAACTCCACCAGCAGCTAGGAGAAAGCCAAATTGCGAAGCTTTAATTTCTGGTAAGATTTCGGCCATCCGCACTGCAACTACGGTCATCGAAGCAATTACTGATTGCAAGATCACTAGTTGAATTAGTGCGCCTTTGATCTGTTGATTCTCGCCTAAATAACGGACTCCATCTTTGAGATCGGCTAGCACATGCGGCTCATCGCCCGTTAGGATCTGCTTGGTTTCACCCGTGCGCATGACAATCAGCAGAATACCTGCAACCGCATAACTAGCTCCGACTAATAATTCTTTACCGATATTCACGCCTAAGCCAATACTTGCGCCCACACTATCGGCAAGAGCTAAAATTGGCTCGCCGATGGCAAACCCCACAATCAGCGAACCCATTGCGGTTGTGGTATAGAGAGAGTTGGCTGAAAGTAAATTCGGCTTATCAACAATCATCGAGATTGCAGCTTGTTCGGCAGGAGAGAAAAATTGGGTCAGGGTAGACACCAAGAAAGAGATAATCAGCAGAATCTCAAAACCTAATGGTAAATTTGCGACCACTTGCCCCTTTGTCAACCACAATAAAAATGGCACTGATAGCACCAAAACACCCCGCAGGAGGTTCGTAATGACTAAAACCTCTTTTTTATGCCATCGATCGACAAATACACCAGCTAGAGAGCCAAACAGCACTGCCGGAATTGTACTGGCGATCATGATCGCTGATACCCAACCACTAATACTTTGATTTTCCGATTGAAATTGACTCTCAATGATCGCAATCATCAACACCAGATAAACTTTATCTGCTAATTGAGAGAAAATTTGTCCGCTCCACAGGGTGACAAAATTGCGATTTTTGAGTACTGCAAAAAACCCTGGCTGGGGGACTGAATCCTCCGCTTGTGTCTCTGTTACCACCACATCCTCACCATTTACCGTTACCGAATCAGCCTGCAATCCCGAACTAGCTTCATTAGTGGCGGTGGGAACAGTCAATTCATTGTCTGGTGCTTTGTCAAAATCAGATAATCGCATTGAGTAATGTGGTAGGGCTGTGATAACCGCTGAAATTAAAATTTGATGTTAAAAAAACGATCGAGAAAATATCCTCTATTTTAGAGCGATCCGTCTAAGCTCAACAGACAAATACTGTTTAGCTACTTAATTAAGAGCCAGTTTTTGGTGTAGTTGGGAGGATTATCTCAACCCATGTTAAACGAAAAATTAACTGCTGGTAATGGTAAAAGCCGCACATCTATTTAGTTTGACAGCTATTAATTCAAGTTATTGGTCTCGCGCAAGAGTTCACAAATCGATTAGTGCTGCCGATCGAATCTGAAGATTCAGATGATAATGAATATATTGACGTAAAATCCGTTCGATCCGCCGCCACACGCTAGCTAGCTCGACATCGGAGATCATTTCTAGCGAAAATTGATCAATAGTTAGATCTAATCGATCGAGATTGGGATCGGATAAATGCTGAAATAAGAGTAAGTCTAGGGCAGTAAACCGATAATTGACAATGACACTGGGATCTTCAGTCGCTGCCGCTAATTCTACCGTACTGCCAGATTCAATACTAAAGCCAATCTGCCAATTGGGGGTGCTAAAATTAGGCTCGATCGATTGTTTGGTGATACAACAATCATATACCTGGGGGGCAATTCCACCCAAGGCCAGCAGATGAAAAATTCCTTGACACAAATGGGCGATCGATCCAGTATGATCACCTTGTTCTAGATCGTTCAATCGCCCTAAATGTAGCAGCAATAATTGATATAATTCTTCCTGCGGATGGTCGCTCAAGGCTTGGGCTAAGACAATTTCGGCGAGATACTGACTAGCGGCTAATTTACCTAAGTCGCCGATCGATTTCTTGTAGGTAATCACAGTCTCCGCTTGTGTAATCTTATCAAGCGATCGACCTTTAGCGATTAATAAATTATTGACCACAAACAGCGCACTGCGTCCACCCAAACTAGACTTAGTTTTTCTGGCTCCTGGGACGATCGCTCTAATTAAACCATGTTCAGGAGTAAGAATCGTCACCAATCGATCGTTTTCACCGATGGGAATAGCTTTAAGATTGATCCCTGTCGCTTTGTATGTGCCACTCATGGACTGGGTTGTACTGATAAACCTCTATAATATAATCCTTTGGGATGCAAACCCATCGTCAGTAGTTAAATCAACGAATTGCCGTTAACGAAATGACACTATCGATCAAACCGAAACAAAATTTTATCCGCAATATTTGGTACTATGCTTTACCTGGAGGTCAGCTTCAAGCCGGACAGATGTTCGCCAAACAACTACTTGGCGAACCAATAGTATTTGGGCGCACTCACAGCGGTGAAGTATTTGCGCTGCGAGATATCTGCCCTCATCGCGCTGTACCATTGAGTTGTGGACGGTTTAACGGCGAAGAAATTGAGTGTGCTTACCACGGTTGGCGATTTGATGATGCGGGTCAATGTACACTGATTCCAGCTCTGAATGCAGACCAGGATTTGGACTTGAGCAAGTTTCAAGTGCGGAGATATCCAGTCCAGGAAGTGCAGGGGAATATCTGGATTTACATGTCCGAACAGGAACGTGGGGAGATTGAACCAACACATCAAGTTCCGGTGGTGGCTGGATTTGAAGGTGCGACTTATCAATCTGCCTTTACGATGAAGTTTCCCTGCTTTATCGATCACGCGGTGATAGGATTAATGGACCCATCCCATGTCCCCTTCGTCCATCGGGCCTGGTGGTGGCGATCAGATGCTATTCTGACAGATGAAATCAAAGCCTTCGATCCTTCTCCCTACGGCTTTACTATGCGCCGTCATCGCTTGGAACGGCAAACATTCTTCTATCGGTTAATTGGTGGAGATGCAGAGGTGGAAATCGCCTTCCAGCTACCAGGCATCAGAATCGAGCAAATTATTACCAATACCAATCGCGTGGCTAATCTCACGGTGATCACACCGATCTCCGAGACAGAGACAGAAGTAACGACACTGTTTTATACAACCATTGCTTGGTTCAAACCATTGCAACCGCTGATATTGCCATTTATCCGCACCTTCCTCGGTCAAGATCGAGATATGGTGGTCAAACAACAGATTGGGCTAAAATACAATCCCCCATTGATGTTGATCCGAGATGCTGATACCCAAGCAAAATGGTACTATCAACTGCGATCGGAATTTATCAAATCGATCGTCGAAAACCGTGAATTTGTCAATCCAGTTAAGTCTCAAGTCTTACACTGGCGCAGTTGATGGCAATCTGAGATTGCTGTTACTCACGATTTTCCCAAGGAGCGGCTTCGCCAACACGATCGATCGAACTCGAACCTGTTAACATGTCTTCTAGCTCCATCCGCTGTTCCATTTGGCGCAGAAAATAGCCAGTCATCATTGCCGAACCTAGTAGATTAGCCAGGTTATCACGATCGGTTGTCACCTGGACGCTAAAGCCGTCACTCGGCAACATTCCCAATAGACCCTGAATGTTGTGGGTGATAATATCTTTTACCTGGGGAGTTGTGGTCTTAGCAATTTGGGCTAAGACTTCTGGGGATTGATGTTGAAGATACTTGAGTAATTGGTTTACCTGAGCGTCTTCAGATTTGCGTTCCAGAAAATCAGGATTAAATGCCATTATGACTTAGTTTAGATGGAGCGAGGTTGTGGTTAATTTATTTTAGACGATTGCAGCGATACAACAATGATACTGTGTTATCGAACATATCATGGTGAGTAGATTGGTGCTATTATTATGCCCGCAGAACGGTTATCCGCATTCATTCGATCGAAATTAAGTTGAAAAGTGCTATGGGTAGGCTGACAATTGCGTATTGTTCAATTTGACTCAGTAGTAAGATCCACCCCGTCGTTTTCATCATTCAACGACGTAATAATCTCGGACTCTTTCTGAGCAGTTGGTGGCGAATTCGCTGCGACTAGTTGCTGGATAGGTAGATCGTTAAGTTCGTAGGTGCGGTTAAATTTGTCAGTCACCTGCAATAGAGAGGAGCGATTCCCCGCTTGACGGCGTTTGCGAACGAATCCAACTTCGACTAGTTCTTGAACGTGTTGATATGCCCCACTTCCCCTTAATTCTACCAGTTCGGTTTGGGAAATCGATCCTTTAATCGCGATCGCTGCTAAAGTTCGCAGCGCACCTGTACCAATTTCGGCGGGAATCATTTTGTCAATCAGAGCTTGAAAGGAGCCGCGTAATTGGAGCGTATAACCAAGTGGCGTTTCGACTACTTCAAGCGCACTATCGCGGTGAGCATAGTCATCCATCAACTCCATCATCGCAGTTTCGGCGGCATCTCGATCGCACCCCGCACATTCAGCGATAAAGGCTAAATCGAGGGCTTTTCCCTTGAGATATAATATGGCTTCGATTTGACTGGCGAGACGAAACATTCTTTAGGAGTTGGGAGTTGGGAGTTGGGAGTTGGGAGGCAAACCAATCTTACTCTATTAGTACCAATTCATCTTTTTCTAGTGCCATTTCGTCGAGAGATTGCCAGCCTGGTTTCCATTGGTTGGTGTCTTTTGTAGCTTGAGCGTTGATCCAAAATCTGACACTAGGATCGCATGATGAGAGCATTTCAGCAAATACCCATTGTCCCTCATTCTTGCGATTAACCACTTGAAAATGTCGCCACCCCCACATTTTTTGGGTAGCTGTCCATTTTGAGCCGAGTAAGTGAGGGAATTTCTGTTTTTTTGCCATTAGATTGCAGTGTTTGGGCACTACTTGGCAATTCTAACAGTTAATCGGGGGTCTCATCGCGATCGACCGTTTTGAATCGATCGCCAATAAAATCTCGGAAACATTTTACCTTAGCAGGCAATAGCCGCCAGCCCTCATGTAAAAGATATAACGTTCTGGGTTCACCGATCGACCATTGTGGCAAAATTCATACCAGTTTCCCTGTTTGACAATCTGCTTTGCCCAAAAAATCGCGAATCAAAGCAATCCCAGCTCCTAACACCGCCTACCTCGGCTGGCAATCTCGCCGGATTAGATCCGTCAAAGCCGAAACCCGCAAAGAATTAATAAAAAGTCACGTCGGATTTAAACACGCCAATTTGGGTGTGCTATTGCTAGGATTATTGATCATCGGCGGTAGTATCGGTTTAATCGCCACATACCTGGGCACTGGTTCAGTATTAACCAGTCCACACGGCAGAATCGGTGTATCCTGAAATCCCGATAGAGCTGGTTTTTCCTGGTTGCAAACAAATTTAACTTCAAACAATCAAGCTCCAGCAACACTAAAATTCCCACTATCCCCTATCCACATGACACTCCCTACCTATTTTATCTCCCACGGTGGCGGCCCCTGGCCCTGGTTACAAAAAGAAATGCCAGGAATGGATCTACTGGCGGCATCATTGCAAGCAATTCCCCAGCAAATCGGCGTGACACCAAAAGCAATTCTGGTGAGCTCTGGACACTGGGAAGAGCAGGATTTTACAGTGATGTCGAGTGCTGCGCCACCGATGCTGTATGATTATTCCGGTTTTCCCGAACATACCTATCACATCAAATATTCGGCTCCAGGTGCGCCGCAAGTCGCTCACCGAGTGCAAGAACTATTAGAAAACGCTGGATTTCAGACCAAATCCGATCCGTTACGAGGATTCGATCATGGTGTTTTCGCACCGCTGTTTGTGGCTTATCCTGAAGCGAATGTACCGATTCTTTAGTTGTCAATGCGATCGGATTATAGCCCAGAAGCTCACCTAGCAGTCGGTCGATCGATCGCCCCACTCAGAAATGAGGGTGTATTAATTATCGGCAGTGGTTTGAGTTACCATAATTTGAGAGAATTTGGGCCAAAAGGAAAAACTTCTTCACACCAGTTTGACGAGTGGTTGACGAATGTTGTTTGCGGCTCGAAATCTGAAGAAAGAAACAGTAGTCTAATTAATTGGAGTCAAGCACCATCGGCTCGTCAAGCTCACCCCAGAGAAGATCATCTCATCCCGCTCCTAGTTGCTGTTGGTGCTGCTGAAGCAGATTTAGGCGAGCGAGTATATCATGAGGACGCTTTTTTCGGTGGGGTAGCTGTTTCCAGTTTCCGCTTTGGGTAAGTTTCGCAACCTTCCTACATATTGGTTGTGGCGAATTGCCCTCCACAAACCACCCCTATCTATCAGGATTTTAGGATTTTCAGGATTTCAGGATTTGGTTATTTGAAGGATGCGAAGGATATTAAGATGATGCTACTCACAAACACCCTAATCCTCTCCATCCTAAAATCCTCTAAATCCTGATGCGCCCGGTGAGTAGTTGTTGCATCAAACCTAGTTTCTGTTGCTTGTAAGCAGCCAGTTGTTTTTCTAGCGTTGATATTTCCTCATCAGCGGCGGAGAGTACAGCAGCAATTTTTTCCTGTTCTGGAAGTGATGGACAATATACAGTAAGATTTTTAATTTCAGTTGAGTTAATTGCTGGATAATTTGAACCTGTCACTAAAGCCTCGATCTGTTTCTCAATATGATCGGAAAATATATATTGGTAAAGATAATCAGGACAATAATCTTTTTTTGCGGTGATCACAGCAAATCCTGTAGACACCACATATTTATCTGCATCTGTTTTGACAATAGCGAAAGACTGGAGATTTGGTCTAACTGTTGCCATAAGAATATCATTCTTACTTACTAATCTTCGCGCTCTAGAAGGTGCTTGTTCAAAACAGAGTTCTTCTAGGTTATTAGATATATGTCCATTGTCAATATCAGACAGTGAAATATAAAAGAATGTATAATCTTTTGGTGTGCTGTTGTTTAAAGATCTTTTATCAACAAAAGCAATTTCGCCTATAGATACTTTCTTCCACTCACTCCCCTCAAACTCTTTAAAACGTTTCTTACCAGTCAATAATTGCTGCATCAGCCCCTGCTTGCGCGATCGAGTCTTACCAATCAATTTCTCTAGCAGATCGATCGACTCATCCCAAGTCCCAAGTAACTCCGCAATCTTACACTGTTCTGAAAGTGGCGGTAATAAAACTCTCAGCTTGTGAACATCATTTCTATTTATTCCTGGAACACCTGTTTTATCACTTAATTTTTTATAGTCAATACTTTGCAATAGATAGTATAAATAGCGATGATCGTTCCCATAGAAATCTTTAACCCATAGGGAAGTATTTAAAGGCCAAAAATCAACATCTACGAGAAATACTTTACCTATTGTTCCATATCTATCCGTTACTATTCCAGGTGGGCTTACTTTCGACTCATTATAAAATCCAGTAATTCCACTTGATGAAATAATTGGAATAGTCCCATGAATTCTATCTTGTTCTGGTAAGTCAAACCCTCTTTGAAGAGTGATAACTTCGCCAAGATTTTTACATTTCCAGCCATCAGGAATCATAAACCCAACTCCTCTAGATACCCCACCATCCGAAACGTAACCTTAGATAACTCCTCCCCCAATATCGATCTCAAATGGGTTCTATAGTTAGCAACTTGGGTTAACTATCTGTTTGACTGATGATTTCTCGCAGGTGAATGATATCCTGACGTGGATCGACTAGCACGACTTGAACTTGAATCCGTTCGCCGATGTCTGCCCAGCGTGGAAACTTCATCGCTAGTTCTATCCCCAAATCTTCGATCATAATTAGGGCGAGGCTTTCATCTTCGCGCAACCAGCGGAGGAAAATTGCATCCCATTGTGGCTCGGTCGATCGATTAAAATATTCTAGCGTCCAATAGCGATTAGTCTGCCGTTCGAGCATATTCGCTTCATAGATATTTGTTCCCAAGCCCAGCATGACTTCTTGTAAGCGTTCGACGGTGAATGGTAGTTCGTCGCCGCGCAGGTGAGCTTTGATTTGGAAGTGGGAGATTAAGTCGGTATAGCGACGAATCGGGGATGTTACTTGCGAATAGGTGTTTAAACCCAATCCAGCATGTCTGGATGGTGAAGTTGACATTTCACTGCGTGGCATACAGCGACGGACGGCACAGGAGCGGGCAGGGCCGACTGGGATGAGAATTAGTTCTTCTTCGGGGGGTAGTTCTGGTTGGGGTTGTCCGCGATAGGGGAGGGGTAAGTTGTGATCTTGTCCGTATTTAGCCGCGACTTCACCAGCGAGAATCATCATTTCGGCGACTAATTTGCGCGCGCGATTGTCTTCGATTAGTTCGATCGATACTTCATCCCCATAGAGTTTCACTGTCGATTCGGGCATGTTGATATTGATCGAACCTTGGGAGAGTCGCCATTGTGTCCGCAGTTTGGAGGCTTTGGCAATTGTCTCAATTTCATTTTCGCCAGGAATCCTCAATTGAAGCATTTCCTCTACGTCTTCATAAGTGAGGCGATAAGTCGGCTTGATTGTGCTCGTAGTTATCTCATATTCCTCCACCGCACCAGTCGGATCGAGAATTACCCCAAAACTAATGGCGCAACATATTTGCCCCTGTCTCAGGCTCATTGGGCCAGTAGCTAGCTCCGGCGGGAACATCGGAATCATCCCCGTGGGGAGATAAATTGTGACAGATCTTTTCCGCGCTTCTAAGTCAAATCGATCTTCGGGCGATAATAGTCGGGTAGGATCGGCGATATGAATCCAGAGCTTGTGTCGTCCATCTGGCAATATTTCCAGACTCAAGCCATCATCAATCTCTTGGGTACTTTCATCATCGATCGTGTACACTTTTTGATGAGTCAGATCGCAGCGGTGAGCGAGATCGAGATCTACAGGCGGATTTGTGAGTAATTCATGCGCCACGGTTTGCATCTGGTTTGAGAAGTGAACGGGAGCTTGGGAACGGCGCAAATGGATATTTTCATGGACACTCCACCAGCCCAAATCTACCAGCAATCCAAATACTGACTGTTGAGTTTGCGACAGGTTTAGAGCTTTGAGATATTCGCCCAGTTTTGAGGGCGGGAGATCGGGATTGAGGACATATTTTTCCAGCACTTCGAGCCGCTGTTTGTCGGTATCTTCCCACTCGACGGTTACACCTGCTAATTGCTGTTGAACTCGATCGATAAATCCTTGCTGCTCTTGTCCTTTTTTATCTTTAACAGTAGCCTGGTGCTGAAGTTCAGCGACTTGAGCGCGACTACGAGCTTCGTATTTGTCTTCTTTCTTGTTCTTAAAATAAATCTTATCATCTGAAAGCAGCACATGGGCTGCATAACAGAGAACTGGGGTGCGATCGGAATACAATAAATCTGCTAATGTCGGCGGATCCACAAGTTCGCCATCTGCTACCAACATTTCCCAAGCTACTTCTAGGCTTTCAGGATCGAGATTTGGCGCGACTTGGTTCTGGAATTTTTCAATCTCGGCTGGCTGCTTGCAGCTCATCCCAGCCACTTCATAGGTAATATCTCGCGGATGGAGTGTATGCGATTGCGTGCGACTATCGATCGCAATCCAGTGCTTTTTCCCTTCAGGACGATCGGCAATGGCTAAACGGCGTTCTCCATTGTGCAAAAATTCAACTAGAGTTCCCTTCTCCACCCCGATTTCTTCCTTTGTAGCCGTTAATTGCTACATGTGTTTAGTTAAATTTTAGTCTCTAGAGATCCGTAAGAGTTCTCTTCAATCTGGTATCAATGGCTAGGTGCGTTGGGTCTCATTCTTCAACCCAACCTACAAACGC
>JANYIT010000288.1 GCA_025358725.1 Chamaesiphon sp. GL140_3_metabinner_129_sub | reverse complement strand
GAGGGAATAGATTTTTTAATCGATTAAGCATATAAATTTTTACTCATAGCCTGGAATATGCCACTAGGAAAAAGTAGCGAAGATGGGGAAATCATGGGGAAGATGGACTAAAAAGTTCCTAGAAGACCGTTTTAATACTCCTCGATCGAGATCGATCTGAATTGTTTAAATATTTAATTACTCTCCTAATTTAAATTACCCACAACAACCCATCACAATTAACATTACTTGGGAGTTTTTTTGAAATCCAGAGCTGAAGGTGGTCTGTTGACGACTCCATCAGAATGCTGCGATGGGGATCTAAGCTTTACGGGCAGAGTTTCTAGGCTGATCTGGACAGTAAATTAAACACTGTCGATCAGGTTTCCCAACGCCCGTTTATTTTTGTATGATAGAAAAGCTAAAGTCTTCACGATCTAAATCCCCAGCAAAGGGCGCGGAACCTCTAAAATTAGCTTATTCGGAATTTAGGATGATCGTTATGTCAGCATCACCAGCTTCGCCCCTACATAGTCTTAAAGTCTCGCCATCCTTAATTGTCAGCTTAGTCGCTACACCTTGGTTGGTGACGATCGCGACCGTCCAAGCTGCCAATGGGTTCCTCGAACAGGTAGGATTGATTAGTGAGGAGATCTTTCGCGGCGATCGATTGCCAGTATTACATCTGCCGACCAACGAAGTCTCAGTGACAGTAAATCATCCCGACTAAAAATCCCCAACCGCTCACTTTCCCTGCCCCTCTTGGGTACTTCATGCCCACGTCTATACCGCGAGAACTGTTATATGCATCCGCTAGCCCACCTCTCGGAACCGGAATTGATGGTATCTACTCCATCGAATTTATTACTAAACCACCGACTCAAGGTAATCGAAGACTTGTGGGAACGAGTGCTGCGAGATGCTTGTGGACAAGATTTGGTCAATCTGCTCAATCAATTGAGAGAGCTGTGTTCGTCAGATGGTAGTGCGGTAGAACCTCTATCTCAAGAAGTACACCAACTGATCGAACAACTCGATCTCAAAGATGCGATTCGAGCGGCACGAGCATTCGCGCTCTATTTTCAATTAATTAATATTGTCGAGCAACACTACGAACAGTGCGAACAAAAACTGGCACTCAAGTTGTCACTTCAGTATGCAGCACCGATCGCCCCAAGTTCAGAAACTAGTCACTCGCCAGACAGTATCGCGCCACTAGGTGCGGGATTACTCGAAAAAAATTGGCAAGCTTCGATCGAATTACCCAAAGAACGTGGCACTTTTACCGCTCTATTTCCGATGCTCAAGGCAGCCGGAGTACCCCCCCAACAGATTCAACGACTATTTGATGAGTTAGATATTGGCTTGGTATTTACGGCTCATCCCACCGAAATCGTCCGACATACAATTCGCGATAAACAGCGGCGAGTTGCTCAAATCCTCGAAAAACTCGATCGCGCCGAGGAAGATATGACGCGCCTGGGGATCGAGTCTTCCTGGGAAGTCACTGAATTAGAGAGCGAATTATTAGAAGAAATCCTGTTGTGGTGGCGGACGGATGAGTTACACCAATTCAAGCCGACAGTTTTGGACGAGGTAGACTATACCTTGCACTATTTTGAGGAAGTTTTATTCGATGCCATTCCCCAACTTTCTCACCGCTTGAGTCTGGCTCTCAAACAATCTTTTCCGCATCTCAATCCACCAAGCAATCGCTTCTGTCGCTTTGGTTCCTGGGTAGGCTCGGATCGTGATGGCAATCCCTCTGTCACTCCCAAAATCACCTGGCAAACTGCCTGCTATCAGCGGGGAATTGTGCTCAAAAAATATATTAAATCTACGCGTGGGTTGACGAATGCCCTCAGTCTTTCCCTCCACTGGAGCAATGTTTTACCAGAGCTATTAGAGTCACTAGAGCAAGATAAGTCTCATTTCCCAGAAATCTACGACGAGCTGGCAATCCGCTACCGTCAAGAACCTTATCGACTCAAACTGACCTATATTATCAAGCGGCTCTCCAATACACTCGATCGTAGTCGCCAAGTAGCTGACTGGGATAGTTTACAATTGCCCAAGGCAGAACAAAATCCTCATACTTGCTACCATTCTGGGGCAGATTTTCTCAAAGAATTAGGCTTGATCCGGCAAAGCCTCCAACAAACTGGGCTAACTTGTCAAGCTTTAGAAACCTTAATTTGTCAGGTAGAAATATACGGATTTAATCTCGCCCAACTGGATATCCGCCAAGAGAGCAGTTATCATGCGGATACGATCGCGGAAATTGCCGATTATCTCCAGGTATTGCCCCAATCCTATCATGACCTTTCTGAAGCCGATCGAGTCACATGGTTGGTGCAGGAACTCCAAACCCGTCGCCCCCTAATCCCTGGTGAATTACCCTTCTCCCCCAAAACAGTCGAAACAGTCGAAACCTTTCGGATGCTGCGGCGACTGCATCAGGAATTTGGCCCCGAAATTTGTCAAACCTATGTAATTAGTATGAATCGGGATGCCAGCGACATTCTCGAAGTCATGCTCCTCGCCAAAGAATCGGGGTTGTACGACCCCGCGACAGGGATTACCAGTCTCCAAGTAGTACCCTTATTTGAAACCGTCGAAGATCTCAAAAAAGCCCCGATTGTGATGCAATCTCTGTTTGAGTTGCCCCTGTATCGAGCTGCGCTCACTGGTGGTTATCAGCCAACTCCAGCTACAGCCATTCCTGGATTGGTTCCCGATCTTCAAGAAGTGATGCTGGGCTATTCAGATAGTAATAAAGATGCTGGCTTCCTCAGTAGCAACTGGGAAATCCATAAAGCCCAAAAAGCTCTCCAATCGATCGCCGAGAAATTCGCCGTGAAGCTACGGATTTTTCATGGTAGAGGTGGCAGTGTCGGTAGGGGTGGTGGGCCTTCCCACGAGGCGATTCTTGCCCAACCAGGGCAGAGTATTAATGGGCGGATCAAGATTACCGAACAGGGCGAAGTCCTCGCGTCTAAATACTCGCTGCCCGAACTCGCGCTCTATAACCTCGAACAGATCGCCAGTGCAGTAATCAAAACTAGCCTGATGTCTGGCAGCGTTGATGATATCGAACCTTGGAATGAGGTGATGGAAGATCTCGCGGATCGATCGCGGCGGCACTATCGCGCTCTAGTATATGATTGCCCCGATCTAGTCAACTTCTTTCATCAAGTTACCCCGATCGACGAAATCAGTCATCTCCAAATCAGCTCTCGCCCCGCTCGTCGCGGTGGTAAACGCGATCTCGCCAGTCTCCGCGCCATTCCCTGGGTATTTAGTTGGACGCAGAGTCGCTTTCTCCTCCCCTCCTGGTATGGTGTCGGTACAGCCTTGCAGGAATTTGTCGCCGAAGCCCCTGAAGAAAACTTTGAACTACTCCAAGGCTTCTACCGCAAATGGCCATTCTTCCGCATGGCAATTTCCAAGGTGGAAATGACGATCTCCAAAGTCGATCTGCAAATTGCGCGTCACTACATGGAGGAACTCTCCCACCCAGACAACAGAGAACAATTTGAAACCCTATTCAATCAAATTACTCAAGAGTACCATCTCGTTAGAGATATGGTACTGCGGATCTCTGGACACGATCGATTATTGGATGACAATCCCGAACTTCAACGCTCGATTCAACTCCGGAATGGTAGCATCGTTCCCCTGGGATTCCTGCAAGTCTCTCTACTCAAACGTCTCCGTCAACACGGCGGTGCCGGGATGATCTATTCTCGCTATAGCAAGAAGGAACTCCTCGATGGCGCACTTTTAACCATCAATGGCATTGCCGCCGGAATGCGAAACACAGGGTAGTGAGTAGTTGAAAGTTGAAAAAATGCCTGACACCTCGATGGTATGTAGATTCTCTATCCTACAGCTATTCACTTTCAATTTTTAACTATTCACATCTTGCACCAGTACATGAACATTAGTAATCATCGTAGATCTTCGGGTACCCATGAAGGGCACCCCTACACCATTCACCTGTAGGGGTGCCCTTCATGGGTACCCGAAGATCTACGATGATTACTAATGTTCATGTACTGGTGCAAGATGTGAATAGTTAAAAATTGAAAGTGAATAGCTGTAGGATAGAGAATCTACATACCATCG
>JANYIT010000271.1 GCA_025358725.1 Chamaesiphon sp. GL140_3_metabinner_129_sub | reverse complement strand
AGGAAGCATCGATGCTTCCTTTTATTCTTTTAAACCCCGATAATATTTAGAGAGAAGTACAATTAAACCTAGCCAGACATGACGAAACCAGTACTAAATAGTTTTTTTATCGGTCGTGCTCTAGCTCAGAGCCTCAATGATAAGCTAGGTGAGACTTTGACCTATACCCTGAGCGAACTGGGCAAAATCAACGCCGAACAAGGTGAAAAACTGCGTCAGTTTACTCAAGAAGTAATCGATCGAGCAGCACGAGAAACTAGTAATGCTGGTGGGAATACTACTACAGTATCCGCAGATGGCCAAACCGTCGATGTCCAAGAAACGATCGACGATCTCAGAGCCGAAATTGCTAGACTCAGAGCCGAAATCCAAAGATATCGGCATCAAGGTTAATCACCATTGGCTAGTCGCGAGGAGCAGTAAAGAATCAACCACTAACTACCTAACAACATAAATCTGTGACTGCTACTTCCGAAGCTTACTCGCCATCTAGCGACAATCGATTGTCTTTACTACCCCAGGATCTTGTGTCAGAATTGTCCGTTATTTCCATACCCCAACTTGTGCCAGAACCTCTACCTAGTGGTGACAACCGCGCCTATCGGTGGAACCGGAATAACTACTCCAAACGGCGGCGAAAAATTGATATTTGGTCATTTTTCATCACTTTTTTGAATGGTTCCTGGATCGATGGTCAGAAGTGGAGCTATATTGGTGGCTACACCGAGCCAAAACAGGCAGCTCGGCGGCGGCGGCAAGCAATTTGGATTCGGGATACGTTTTTGGAATTAGGGCCAACTTTTATCAAGTTAGGGCAGCTATTTTCGACTCGTGCTGACTTATTTCCAGTGGAATATGTCGAAGAACTCTCCAAGTTGCAGGATCGGGTACCAGCGTTCAGTTATGCCCAGGTTGAAGAAATTATCGAGCGGGATTTGGGGAAAAATATTCCTGAATTGTTTGCTAGTTTCGAGCAAATTCCCCTAGCCGCAGCAAGTCTGGGGCAAGTCCATCTGGCGAAGTTGCATACAGGCGAAGAAGTTGTCGTCAAAGTCCAACGCCCAGGATTGCATAAATTATTTACGATCGATCTGGAAATCCTCCGAGGTATTGCCAAATACTTCCAAAACCATCCCAAATGGGGACAAGGTGGGCGGGATTGGGTGGGGATTTATGATGAATGCTGTCGCATTCTCTGGGAAGAAACAGACTATATCAGTGAAGGGCAAAATGCTGATACCTTTCGGCGGAACTTTCGATCGCAAGATTGGGTCATGGTACCTCGTGTTTACTGGCGATATTCCTCCACTCGCACCCTGACATTAGAGTACCTACCAGGGATTAAAATTAGCCACTACGAAGGATTGGAAGCCGCCGGACTCGATCGCCAAACCATTGCTCGTCAGAGTGCTACCGCCTATCTCCAGCAACTCCTCACCGATGGCTTTTTTCATGCCGATCCTCATCCCGGAAATGTAGCGATCGACCCAAAAACTGGAGCCTTAATCTTCTATGATTTTGGAATGATGGGGCGAATTGCGCCCGGAACCAAGGATAAGCTAATGGATACCCTCTTAGCTATCGCTGGTCGGAATGCCGATCGAGTAGTCAGAGGTTTAGTCGAATTAGGCGCAATCTCGACAGAAGCAGATACCGATCCGATTCGTCGATCGATCCAATATCTCCTAGATAACTTTCTCGATAAACCATTTGAAGCTCAATCGATCTCCCAGATTACCGACGATCTGTATGATATCGCCTACGGACAACCCTTCCGGTTTCCAGCAACCTTTACCTTCGTCATGCGCGCATTTTCCACCATCGAAGGAGTTGGTAAAGGACTCGACCCCGATTTTAACTTTATGGTAGCAGCCCAACCCTTTGCATTTGAAATGATGAATAGTAACGGTAATAGTACTCCCGATGCCAATACGTTTCTTGCCGAAATCGGTAGACAAGCTGCCCAGGTTGGTACTTCCGCACTCGGATTACCCCGCCGACTCGAAGACACCATCGATAAACTAGAACGCGGTGATATTCGAGTCCGGGTGCGCACAAGCGAAACAGATCGGTACTTACGCAGGCTTGGTGCCATGCAACAAAACACCAATTATGCGATTTTGGTTGCTACATTTACATTGTCTGCTACGATGCTATTTGTCAATCAATATGCGATCGCGGCTGGTGTCGTTGGCACAATCGCCTTTATCGCTCTAGTCGTTTGGTTTCGGCAAATGCGGAAACTCGATCGCCAAGATCGGATGTCATAGCTTAGAATTAATTAGTCCCAATTTGGGTACTATATGATTGATGATGGCAAAGACTCAGCGGGCTTTACAGATGATTGAGATTTGCTAGCAATTTAGTAGCTAGATCTCGAAACAACTCGTACTCCCTTCATCTGTCTGTTTTAAAATTTTGGATTGTTAATCGGTACAGGCATTAGATTATGAAATCGCTGTTCACAGGTCTCACAGATAAAGGTATGGTACGCAGTGCCAACCAAGATGCGTATCATATCGATCCTGATGGACGATTTTTTATAGTTGCTGATGGGATGGGTGGTCATGCTGGCGGCGAAGAAGCCAGTCGCATTGCCATTGAAACAGCGCACACATATCTGAATCAACATTGGGAAGACGAACCCGATACCAAAAACCTCCTAGCACAAGCTCTAATTGCCTCCAATGATGCCATTGTCACCGACCAGGAACAGAACTCCCAGCGTGCCGATATGGGTACTACTCTGGTGATGATCTTGTTCCGTGATGATATGGTCTGGTCTGCCCACGTAGGTGATTCACGCCTCTATCGTCTGCGTGGCGATAAACTCGACCTGATTACGGAAGATGATACTTGGGTCGCTAGAGCGATGAAATTGGGTCAACTTAATGCCGATGAAGCACGAGTGCATCCGCTCCGTCATGTACTATCACATTGTCTAGGTCGTCGCGATTTGCGCCAAATTAATATTCAAACACAATCGATCGAATCTGGCGATCGGATCTTGCTGTGTAGTGACGGTCTGACCGAAGAAGTTCCCCATGATGAAATCGCGATCCATCTCCAATCCGAAACTAATGAGCTGGCTGCTCAAGCTTTGGTAGATGCTGCCAAACAACACGGTGGCAGCGATAATATTACGGTGATTATCGCCACAATGCAGTAATTTTTGCGCTACTAGTTAAAACTATAAATCTAGCTAGTGAAATGATCTATATCGATAGGGTTCAAGCTAATCTGATCGATATAGATTCTGATGATGATATATGGACGATCGATCGATTGATTGGGAACAGCAACGCGCCTGGGTCGAAATCGACTTATCAGCACTGGCTCACAATGTCCGCCAGATTAAAAGCTTATTGGCACCCCATACCAAAGTTATGGCAGTCGTCAAAGCCGATGCTTATGGGCATGGGGCGATCGAAATTGCTCGTACCGTTGTCGCTACAGGTGTTGAGTGGCTAGCTGTCGCGACTGTGACCGAAGGAATCGAACTCAGAGCCGCAGGGATCGTCGCACCGATGCTGATTCTAGGTGCGGTAAATAGCGATGTTCAGGTACAGGCGATCGCTAAATGGGGACTGCAACCGACAATCGGCAACATCGCACAAGCAACTTTAATCTCAAAAGCTGTCGCGACATTACAACTAAATGAACCCTTGACAGTACATCTCAAACTCGACACAGGCATGTCTAGATTGGGGACAAATTGGCAGCAAGCGGTCGCTTTTTTCAGTGAAGTGAAAAGTCTACCATACTTGCAGATTGGCAGCTTGTACTCGCATTTAGCCACCGCTGACGAACTAGACCCAACTGTCATGGAGATGCAACTTGACAGGTTTCAGCAAGCAATTGCGGCGATTAGTGCGGCGGGACATTCACTGCCCTTACTCCATCTGGCAAATTCCGCAGGGATATTAGTTAGCGATCGACTACATTACCAGTTAGTTCGCCCAGGCTTAATTTTATACGGACTCTGCCCAGCACCGCACTTGCATTCTTCGATCGATCTTCAGCCAGTATTGAGTGTCAGAGCCAGAATTACTCAGATTAAAGACATCGTGGCTGGCACTGGTGTGAGCTACGGTTATCGATTTATCGCCGATCGAGATCTGCGGATCGCAGTAGTTGGAATTGGCTATGCTGACGGTATTCCGCGCCGATTATCCGATCGCCTCCAGGTAGCGATTAGAGGTCAATTAGTTGCTCAAATTGGCTCGATCACGATGGATCAAATCATGCTGGATGTCAGTCAAATCCCCGATCTTCAGGTAGGGGAAATCGTCACAATTTTAGGACGAGATGAGAGTGTGCAAATTACCGCAGATGATTGGGCAGATGAATTGGGGACAATCTCCTGGGAAATTCTCTGCGGATTCAAGCACCGATTGCCCCGAATTAGTAGTAGCGGCAATTCATGCATTGCCGCTACTACTAATCCACCTAGTATCAAGAATTGCAAAAGATGGCGATCGTGGGTGAAGGAAATAGTGTATATGTATTTAAGTAAGTAACATTATTGCAATGTTAACAACTATCAAAGGCAAGGAGGCGATCGCGAGTGGACGAGTCCTATCACACTTATCTCAACCGCGTGGCAAAAATGACCCTACCCGCCACCTATGAGTCTCAGGTGAAGAATATCCAAGAATCACCTAAATTCAGAGTGACTGTGGATGGTAGTCGGCAACCAGTAGCGTTTCCTGGGTATTCCGTGATTACACCGCCAGGGGCTGAAGATCCTGCAAATAGCGGAGTTTATCAAGATTTGGTCGCATGTCAGCAAAAACTGGTCGAGCAATTGGAGCCTGATTTATTAGTTTTAGTCGAGCCAGCTAGTTTTCACTTCACCTTAGCTGATTTGATTTGGGATAGTGCTTACCGAATGGCAACCGAAGCCAACTCGGACTTTGAGCATAAATTATTCGATCGAATCGAAGATAGTTTTACTATCTATCAAAGCTCGATCGTTGAAACTAAACCGATTCGCTGGCAAATTATGGGATTGACTGTCAGACCCCGCGCTATCGAAGTAAGTTTAGTACCAAAGGATGAGTATAGTTACGATCGAATTATTGCGTTCCGGCGGGCTATTTATCAAAGTTCAAGTTTGATTTCACTGGGAATCGAGCAGCAATATTACTTTACTGCTCACACGACATTAGCTTATTTTGCTAATGTCCATCAGGAAATCGATCGAGTTCGGCTGAGCGATACTTTGCAAGAATACAATATGCACTGGCTCGATCATCCACAAGAGATTATTTTATCGCAAGGACAATTACGGAAGTTCACAGACATGTCTACCTATGAAAGACAACCGAATTTCCCGATCGTTCAATTGTAGAAAATAATTAGCCCAATTATCCTCACCCCCAATCCCCCTTCTGAAGATTAGGATTGGGTGGAAAATCCCCTCCTTGGAGCGAAAAGTGCGGTCTTGGGGTTTCCCCAAGTAGAGCACCTTTTCAAGAGAGGGGTGCCCGTAGGGTGGGGTGAGTAGATCTACGCAGTAACTCAAACAGACTGAGGCTCATGTTTGAGCCTCAATTCCGAATCACGCGATGATTTTTAATATGTACGCCACAGGATTCCAATCTTGCTGCCCAACCTCGTTGATTTCCAATGGTTTTTGTTTCGCTAAGTAGTCCCGCTTTTTCTTCAGATTTAGTTAATTTAGCAAATTTTGAGTAGAGGGGATAATTCTGGCTAATAAATGTCTCTTTGCGATGGAGAATCGGTGAATTTTCCTGTTGTGAATAGTCCCGAAATCGCAGACTTAAATCGCGTAAGTCAATTAACATAGCCCACTGCAATGCAGGATGAGCAATGGTATCAAAATCGGGGTAGTAGAGATAAGAGATACAAGGTTTTTCTGTATGAAATTTAATAATATTTGCATCTTCCGTACCACCGATATTTCTACTCGCACACCCTTCATATAATCGGAGTTTGGGATCGATCTCGTTCAGTGCCGAGATATGGACATAAAGAGCCGCAGGTAATAATTTACCAATCTTACTCTGTTGACAAGCCTGTTTGATGACACCTGATTCACCAATTTTAAATAACAATCGATCGGCAACTTCACACGCTTCATCATAGCTACCAAAAAAAGCTTTGATATCTGCACGAATTGCTGGAGACAAGTTTTTTAGATTTCTTCCTTTTCCAAAATGTGCCAGAGCTAAATAAACTTGTAAATCTAACGATCGCTGATAAGCAATTGCATCCCAATCTGCTTCGTCAGTAGCAGTTAAAACAATTTGAAAGGCTCGTTTTAAATTACCAAATTCCTGCACTAATTCTGCTGCTACAGCTAGTTCTCCTTTAATTGGAATTCGTCCCCGCTGACTGACAAAATTCATCAATGGTGCAAGTTGAGTCTGATAGTCTTCAAATCGTTTACTCTCAATCCGCACACGCGGTGTAGACATGCGAGTATACAGTCTCGCCGCTCGAAAACTCTGCGCTTGAGATTCGTCTCGAAATACTAAAAATACGCCTAATCCGATCGGAATTGCATCAACAGTGAGCACTCGATCGATATACTCTTTTAATTCTACTTGCTGATAGTATTTTTGAAATGTATTTCGCTTCGTTAAAATCCCATCTCCATAAGCTAATACACCGCGTAAATCGTTGACTAAAATCTGTGCTGCAACAATTAATACTTGTCCTGTTAATTCCCATGCATGTAGTAATGCTCGATCGCGTTCTTCAGGATCTTCGATGACATTAATGATATAGCTTAAATTAACAATATCTGCCGATCGAATCTCGACATCAGGAAAATAATATGGGTCCCATCCCTCACATTCATAACCTGCCGATTTTAGCCTTTTGACATCCCCACCAATGCCACAACCATAGTCAAAAATAGTTGTTTCTGTCGTAATAATACCCGATTCGATCGCCAATCGCACCGGACGAGACAACTCAATCCGCGTCATCGCGGCGCGATGTCTTTCAACTTCTAATCCAATTGGTATTTGCATAAGTCAATCCTCCTCAACTAATTACTAGTGGGATTTGGGCGGGTTTGAATTATTTTTTTGTGCAATCTATATTTTTGGCATAAACAAAGCCATCTACAAATCTCGATATTATTTCCCGATTTGAATCAATTCAATTTTATAACCAGTTGGATCTTCGACAAAGGCAATTACCGTCGTCCCGTGTTTCATCGCACCTGGAGCGCGGATAATTTTCCCACCTTTTGCACTGATTTCCGTGCAGGTGGCGTAGATATCATCCACCCCGATCGCGATATGACCGTAAGCATCGCCGATCGAATATGCTGAGGTATCCCAATTATGGGTCAATTCGATGACGGTATGGTCAACTTCATCGCCATAACCGACAAAAGCCAACGTAAACCGCCCATCTGGAAAATCATCTCGGCGCAATAACCTCATCCCCAACACCTCGCAATAGAAGCGGATAGATGCTTCTAAATCGCCAACTCGCAGCATCGTATGTAATAAACGCATAGCTTTGTTTGAAGAATTTTTAAAATTTGGTGACGAAAATTGCTAATTTGTGTGTCTTCAGGACGTATGATAACGTGTTGGCACCGATCGTTGCCAATAGACGGATAATTAGGGTGCTAGGTACATTGTTTACGGAAGGATCGATTACCTCCGACAGGCTACGCCAACGCAATCGAAGGAAGAGAGAATAACTATGAATATGCCAGATATGGCGATTACGGAAATTAGAGCCAGAGAGATTCTCGATTCCCGTGGTCGCCCGACAGTAGAAGCCGAAGTATACTTAGCCAATGGTGGATTTGGGCTAGCTCAAGTCCCTAGTGGCGCATCGACAGGTAGTTTTGAAGCCCACGAATTGCGGGATGATGATGCTAGTCGGTATGGTGGGAAAGGTGTGCTCAAGGCTGTTGCCAATATTGAGGACACAATTGCGCCAGCCCTGGAAGGAATGGATGCTTTCGATCAAATGGCGATTGATCGCACGATGATTGAGTTAGATGGTACGCCCACTAAGTCTAAACTTGGTGCTAATGCTATTTTAGCGGTATCGCTGGCCAATTCCAAAGCTGTTGCTAATGCCCTGGGAGTTCCACTCTACCGCTATCTGGGCGGCCCTTTAGCCAATCTTTTGCCCGTACCACTGATGAATGTGATCAATGGTGGTTCTCATGCGGCTAATAACATCGATTTCCAAGAGTTTATGATCGTGCCTGTGGGTGCGACTTCTTTCAAGGAAGCTCTCCGCTGGGGAGCCGAAGTGTTTGCCGCTCTGAGCAAAGTTCTGGACGAAAAGGGTCTGCTGACTGGAGTAGGCGATGAAGGCGGCTTCGCACCCAATTTAGCGTCCAATCAGGCATCATTAGAACTGCTAATGGCAGCGATCGAATCCGCAGGCTACAAACCTGGGGAACAAGTCGCCCTTGCGCTCGATGTAGCAGCGAGTGAATTTTACAAAGATGGTAGCTATATTTACGACGGTAGTAGTCATACGCCTGGTGAATTTATCGACTATTTAGCCGATCTTACTACCAAGTATCCGATTATCTCGATCGAAGATGGTTTACATGAAGATGATTGGGCAAACTGGCAATTACTCACCCAGAAAATTGGCTCGAAAGTTCAATTAGTTGGTGACGATTTGTTCGTGACTAATTCTGTGCGATTGCGCCAAGGGATTAAGGAGAAATCGGCAAATGCCATTTTGATTAAACTTAATCAAATCGGCACTTTAACCGAAACGCTGCAAACGATCGATCTTGGCACCCGCAATGGTTTCAAATCGATTATCAGTCATCGTTCTGGTGAAACTGAAGATACGACAATCGCCGATCTAGCAGTTGCTACTCGTGCGGGACAAATCAAAACAGGTTCTCTCTGTCGAAGCGAACGGGTAGCAAAATACAACCGTCTGTTACGGATTGAGGATGAATTAGGCGATCTCGCTGTCTATGCTGGATTAGAATAATCGAGCGGGTATGATTTGATGTAAACAAAGCAGCAGTGGGGGTATGAATTGCCTCTACTGCTGCTTTGTTTAATGCTTTGTTTAAATTATCGAACTCAGACTACTATGCAGATAATTTTATTTACGTTTGCAGACCATTTACTATGCCATCATTGAGGCATAAGGTCTGGCAAAAATCATTCTTCCAGCAGAAGTTTGGATGGCAGAGGTGACAATTATTTTTAGGTCTACCCCAACGTATTTACGACCTTCTTCTACGACTACCATCGTACCATCGTCGAGATAACCAATCCCTTGAGCGGCTTCTTTCCCATCTTTAATAATTTTTATTTCGAGACAATCTCCAGGGAGATAAATTGGCCGAACAGCGTGCGCCAAATCGTTGACATTTAAAACGGAAACTTCTTGAAGCTTGGCAACCTTACTCAAATTGTAATCATTCGTGAGCAAGGTGGCGTTAATTTCACTAGAAAAGTGAACTAATTTAGCATCAACAGTAGTGATATCCTGATAATCGATCGGGTGAATTATAATTCGATCGGGAAAACTATCTTTCATCCGATTTAAAATATCCAATCCCCTGCGTCCGCGACTTCGTTTCATATCATTTGCGGCATCTGCAAGCGTCTGCAACTCCTGAATCACAAACTGGGGAACTAAAATTTGTCCTTCGACAAATCCAGTATTTAATAACTCTTCAATCCGCCCATCAATGATACAACTAGTATCAATTACCTTGGGTGCAATCGCTTTTAAAGTTCCTTCTGCAACCAACATCGTTTCCACATTTTGCGGATTGATCAATCGTAAAAATGCACTACCGTGAGTATCCGCAAGCGTCACCCCCAAATAGCAAAACATGACACTTCCCAGGATTGCCAACAGGGGTTTGAGAAACGAAAACTCCAGTGGGATCGGTAACAGAAAGACTGGTGCTAACATCAGATTGGCAATCAGTAAGCCCAGCACCAAACCAACAGCCCTAGTTAACAGTACATCTACAGGTAACTGTCGCACCTGGGATTCCAATCGACGGTAAGCAGTTTTGATGACAACTCCAACGATTCCGCCGAATAGTGCCGCAAACCCTGCGGAGACAATCCGTAAACCCTCCTGATTGGTTACTTGTGCCAGCATCTCAGTGGGTAATATATCCACGATATCGTAGCCAATCCCTGCCGCTGCGAGGATTAGTAGTAGGATAATTGTAAAGTCAAGCATGGGTAAGCTTCCGATCAAGTCGAGTATTAGCAGATCTCTATCTTCATTATATCTGGTGCCGTTCGGTTATTTTGCTGGATAGATGGGAGTTGGAAGTTGGAAGTGAAAATTTAACTTTCAACTAATTCCAATCTTCTTGCTCTTGATATTTTCGTGCTTTGACTTGATAAATCTGTTCGGTGCTATGTAGCGCACGAGTTTTAGCAAACAGTTGCTCTTCGGTGAGATGCCATTCAAGTAGTAATCGATCGAGATTTTCTTGAATATCAGTAGCACCAGGAAAGCCATTGTAGCGAATCCTTAGTCTGGCTAGTTCCGATAGAGCCATCGGTTCCTGAGGATCGCTTTCTAATAATCGATCGACTATAGCTCGATCGATCTTCTCTTGTGGATGTCGTTGTGGTAATCTACTCTGCTCTGCCATCTTTTTAGAGGATAGGGGATAGGGGATAGGGGTTCGCAGTTGTTAAGATTGGGTATTTAACACTCGATCGATGTTAAAAGTTAGGTATCCATGTTGAGAACATTTTACGCCTAAACATCCAACTCATGCTCTCGTTACTCTCCAACAGTTTACTGTCTGCGCCAGCAATCGATCATTATTTTTCCGAAATATCGGCTCTGTTTGTGCCCCTACCCATCCTCGCTGTGGTTGAAGCAGAAAATGCGCCCATACTGTTGACAGGAGTACTCTTGAGCCTGGTGGTGATTTACCTTGCTAGCAAAATTGGTGCGGAGATTTCCCAGTATTTGAATTTCCCCCCTGTTTTAGGTGAATTAGTTGGCGGGGTAATTGTGGGGATATCTGCTTTGCACACGATCGTTTTTGCCGATAGCGGTTTGCCCGCAGCCGATTCAGGCATTATGTCCGTGCTGCAATGGATTTATCAACTTACCCCCACTGTTGCTAGTAGTGTATTTGCATCCCAAAGCGAAGTAATCTCAGTACTCGCAGAATTAGGCGTAATTATTCTCCTGTTTGAGATTGGTTTGGAGTCAGATTTGCGTCAACTCAAGGCAGTGGGAGTACAAGCAGTCGTTGTTGCTTGTGTTGGTGTTGCGGCACCGTTTGCCGCAGGTACGATTGGGTTAATGACGATTTTTCATGTAGCGGCTATTCCCGCTATTTTTGCTGGAGCCGCGCTCACTGCTACTAGTATTGGCATTACGTCCAAAGTACTATCAGAATTGGGACAACTCAAATCTAGAGAAGGTCAAATTATCGTGGGTGCTGCGGTAATTGATGATGTGCTGGGGATTATTGTTTTAGCTGTTGTTGCTAGTTTAGCCAAAACTGGCGAAATCGATATTAGCAAGGTAATTTACCTGATTGTGAGTGCGACAGTTTTCCTAATTGGTTCGATTTTATTAGGTGGTATTTTCAATCAAGGATTTGTATTGATTGTTGAGAAATTAAAAACTCGCGGCAATATTATGATTCCAGCATTTATTTTTGCTTTCTTTATGGCATTTTTAGGTAATGCAATTCACCTAGAAGCAATTTTAGGAGCTTTTGCGGCTGGACTAGTATTAGATGAAACTGATACCCGCAATGAACTCGACGAACTAGTCAAACCAGTTGCCGATTTATTAGTACCAATTTTCTTTGTTACGGTAGGCGCACGAGCAGATCTAGGCGTACTAAATCCAGCAGTTCCAGCCAATCAAAGCGGGTTATTAATCGCTGTATTTTTGATGGCGATCGCGATCGTTGGTAAACTGATTACAGGCTGGGTCGTATTCGGTCAAACAGGCATTAATCGTCTAGCAATCGGAGTCGGGATGATTCCCCGTGGTGAAGTCGGATTGGTATTTGCCGGGATTGGTGCTGCTAGCGGTGCGATCGATAAACCATTGGAAGTAGCGATTATTGTGATGGTAATCATCACCACATTTTTAGCACCACCATTTTTACGGGTTGCCTTCAATCAAGTTGCAGTCAACGAATCCAATCAAAACAATGTTAGCAGTTAGTCCCAAATTAACAATTAATAAATCTGGCAGATCGCTACACCCCCTGAGTGTAGCCCCAATGATGGATCGAACCGATCGACATTGCCGCTACTTTCTGCGCCAAATTAGCCGCCGGACATTGCTCTACACCGAAATGGTGACAAGTATGGCAATCCTACATGGAGATCAACAGAAACTGTTAGGATTCGATCGATCTGAGCATCCACTCGCATTACAAATCGGTGGCGACAACCCTCAAGACTTAGCTAAATGCGCCCAAATTGCTGAGGAATTTGGCTACGACGAAGTAAATCTCAACGTCGGATGTCCCAGCAGTCGTGTTCAAAGCGGTAACTTTGGAGCTTGTCTGATGCTCCAACCCGAACACGTCGCCGAATGTATCGCGGCGATGGTAAATGCCACCAAACTACCCGTCACGATTAAACATCGCATCGGGGTCGATGAAGTCGATAGTTATCAAGATCTGGTAAAATTTGTATCGATCGTCTCCCAGACAGGCTGCCAACGTTTCTCCGTTCATGTCCGCAAAGCCTGGTTAAAAGGCTTGAGTCCCAAGGAAAATCGCGAAGTCCCTCCCCTCCGCTACGAGGATATACATCGGCTCAAACAGGATTTTCCACACCTCTCGATCGAGATTAATGGTGGGTTTACCACCTTAGAACAAGTCCAAACCCAACTCCAATTTGTCGATGCTGTAATGATTGGGAGAGCAGTTTATGACAACCCTTATCTACTCGCATTCGCAGATAGTGAAATTTATGGTGAAAATACCCCACCCCCCAGCCGCCATCAAATTGCCACCGCCATGCTTCCCTATATTGACACCTGGGTAAGTAAAGGTTGGAGACTGAACAGTATCACCCGTCATCTGTTGCAACTATTTCACGGACAGCCCGGTAGCCGCATCTGGAAACGCGTAATCACCGAGCAATCAGTTCTGCCTGGGGCAGGGGCAGAAGTTGTCCGGCGGGCACTGGCAGAGATTCAAGGTTGACAGGATGTCTGCAAGCTCTGAGTGATAAGCTCACATCTTGCACCAATGCATAAAGATTAGTAAAAGCGCAGATCTTAGGGTACCCATAAAGGGCACCCCTACAGGTGAATTGTGTAGGGGTGCCCTTTATGGGTACCCTGGATCTACGCTAAGTAGGGCTTGCTGAATTAGTCCATGGTGTTGCTCTAAAGGCTGAAATCCTTGCTAAAGGATGGTTCTGTTGCAAAGATTTTCGCTCGATCGAGGGATTCAAGCGATCGAGTACAAGGGTTTTGAGCCTTTAAGCATC
>JANYIT010000269.1 GCA_025358725.1 Chamaesiphon sp. GL140_3_metabinner_129_sub | reverse complement strand
CTCTTTGTGACAGGGTTTTAACCGATTTTAGCTGATTCCCTTGGATCTGAGCAGCATATTTCATCGCTGTAACTGTTGCTCACTCTATATTTTAGCTTTTATTCAGCAAGCCCTAAGTAATTACCTGAAGTTGAGATCCTTTGTTGGTTTTGTGAACTTCAATTCGGGTTTGGAAGGCTTCCCGAAATTGAGGCATGTGGGTAACAGTTAGAATACAGGCAAAGTCGGCGGAAATAGCATTAATGGCGGCAATTAGTCGATCGCAGCCTTCGCGATCTTGGGTACCAAATCCTTCGTCCACAATTAGCATTTGGAGAGGGGTACCTGCCCGTTGGGAGAGCAGCTTGGCAAGTGCGAGGCGGATAGAGAAGTTGATCCGAAAAGCTTCACCGCCAGAGTATGTTTCGTAGGATCTGGTGCCATTTGCATCGCCGATGACGATATCTAATGTATCGATGAATTTAGCCGTTTTGATACTAGCTTTTTTGGTACGACTGCCTTTTGTGGCTTTTTGAGTGATAAATTGCACGTGAAATTGATTGTTACTAAGTTTGGAAAGAATTTGATTACTTTCTGCTTCTAACTGGGGGAGGATATTTTCGATGACTAAAGCTTGAATTCCATTTTTACCAAAGGCTTTACCTAGTTCATCATATATTTTCTGCTGTTGTTTATAGGTATTCAGTTGCTCTTCTTGCGATCGCAGTTGTTCTTTAATATTATTTAGTTGAGTTAGTTGTTGCTCTAAACTTCCGAGAATTGACAAGTTATGATCTAGTTGTTGGCGACGCTCGGCTAGTTGTTGTTCGATCGATCCAATCCTGTCGTCATTATCAGGAATTTTAGCTAATTCTATACTAATCCGATCAATCTCTAGTTTTGAACTATCTCGATCTTGTGAATTTTGGAGATCGTTAGTTGCTAATAGCTTGATTCGATCGAGTAGTTGGGGATAGATTTGTTGAGCTTGTTGAACTTCTTGATATTGGAGTTGAATCGATTGCGATTGCCGTAGATTAGTAGAGACTTGATGATGGTAATTGCGATCATATCCTAGTGATTTAATTTGTCGATCGATCTCTTGGATTTCAATGTTTAAATCTGATTCAGTTTGCAGTTTGGTGATATCTGACTCAGTTCTAGCAATCTCGATCGTCAATTGATTTTTGCGATCAATTAATTGTTTTTGTTTGCGTTCGGCATCTTTAATCTTTTCTTGCTTAATTTCTGCCCAGCGTAATTTATCTACATCACCACGTGAGAGCGCATGACTCTGTTCGCTGTATTGAGTTGCGGCTAATTGAACTAGTATTTCTTGCATTTGAATTTGCAATTCACTAGCGTAACTTTTTGACTCGATTGCTAGTTCAATTTGAGTTTTTTCGACAGCCATTTCCTGTAAATTGATTTGGAGTTCGGCGATAGAATCTAATTGTGCTTGCAATTTCCCTCGTTGCTCCCGCAGACTTTCAGAGCCAGCCAATTCAGATTGCAACTGTTTATATTCAGCTCGCAAATCTTGACGTTCTCGATCATATCGTGAGTGTTCTTCCTGACTAGCTGAAATTTGCTGTTCAATATTTTCTCGCTCCCTTTTTGCACTAGTTAAAACATGCTCCCAGTGATTTTCATCCAAAGGTCGATCGCATAATGGGCAACTAGCATCAGGAGTCTTTAATAGTTCTAATTTTTGATCTAATTCTGTTAATTGTCGCTGATAATTGCGGGTATCTGCATCTAATCGCTGAAGATTATCACCTTTAGTGATACCCTTTTCTTCGATTCGCTTTTGATAAACTTTTTTATGATCTAATTCGATAATTTGTGTATCTAGTAAATTTAGTTGATCGATTAGTTGAGGATATTCTCTAGTTTTGATTTTAACTTGCTGCTCTCGGATAATTAACTCATTTAGTTTAGCCTGAATTTTGGCTGCCTCTCGATCAATTTTACTTTCAATTAAAACCCGCTCTTGTTGGAGTGGTAGTACTTCTACTTGCAGGCGATCCAACTCTAGCAATCGTTGCCGACAGATTTGCAATTCGCCAATTGCTTTAGTTACATCCCCCGTTGTCGCCAAAATATCTATTAATTCCTGTTCTTGCTGAATAAATAAAGCTAATTCTGCTTGACTTTTACCCAGTATTAATTGCAAAGCTTGAGTTTGCTGTGTCAATTGTTGCTGTAACTTCTGCTGCTTGATCTGAGCTTGCTGATGAGTATCAAATTGTCGATCGAGAACCTCTACTTGCTGCTGTAAACTAAGATATGCTTGATACTCGATCGAAATCTCAGCCGATCTCTTTAACAAATCATCCAGCCGATTTTTGTCAATAGTAAGTGACTGAAGATCTGCCTGTATTTGGGCAGATGCTTGGATTAATTCTCGATCGCGCTTTTGCTCCCATGTCAATTGTTGTCGCCAAGTTTCTCGCTGTCTGGCAATAGTTTTAAAACTTTCTAATTCCTGCGCCTCAATCGCTTGTGTCTGCTGCAACTGATTAATCTGTACTTTTACCTGATCTCGCTGCTCCGTAATCCCATCAATTTGAGCTAACTTTAGTCGATCCTCAGCTAAATTCTCTGTCAACACCTCTGCTTGCAGTTTATATTGTTTTGCTGACTCCTTGGCTCGATCGGCTAATTGTTCGTATCGATCGAGCTTCAATAAATCTGCTAAAATTTGTTTGCGATCGGCTGGCTTTTTGAGCATAAACTCATCAGCTTTGCCCTGACGTAAATAGGCAGAATTAATAAAAGTATCGTAATCAATCTTCAGATAATCATCGATTAATGCTTGAGTAGAACGAATCCCCTTCTGAGTAAGCGTGCGAAATTGCCCACCGCTCGTCTGAATCTGAAATTCCAAATTTCCGCTGCCATCACGCTGACGGCTACGGATAATCCGACAAGTCTCCCCGTGCATCTTGAAGGTAAAATCCACCCGTACATCCATTGCACCAGTACTAATCGCATCATCCTCGCTAGCTGCTCGACATTCGCCCCAAATCGCCCAAGTAATCCCTTCTAATAAAGACGATTTTCCCGCACCATTGGCACCACAAATACAAGCAGTATGCAACCCTGTAAAGTCTAAACTGGCTTCGCTATAGCTGAGAAAGTTCTTGAGTGATAGTTGGAGGGGAATCATCGGGTTATCGCGGAGGGCGCGGAGGGAGGAACTTAGGCTTAAATTCGAGAGCAATCCTTATTCTAAAACACTTGTACTGATTTGGGGCAGCGATCGACTATTTAAGAACATCTTGCGATCGAATGATTATCTTGATACGATATAAGAAGATCGAATGTTAATCAACCAAATGGCACGCCAACTCAAAAGCTGGGAATCCCCCCGCAATGAAGGGAGAAATGATAAGGGTAAAGGCGGTTCGGCACGTCAACGCCAACTCAAGAAACGCACTCAAATGTTACGCCAAAAGCTCAAAGATCAAGGCGATGATCACAACAACAGCCAATGTAAAAATAAAAAGAGAGAGAATCATGGTTCTCTCTCTTTTTTATGGCTGGTAGCGGAAGCTCAATCTTATTTAACGATCTGCGGGTAAAATTTTCTCGATTGCTTGATGGACAAAAGTTTTTAGAAACTCATCTTTGCGATTTAATTGGAATTGTTGCTGTACCACTTCAGTGATACCGCCATCACCCCACGATCGATCTTGATGAAAGTATTCAATAAAACTGCGTCCAGCAATTCTAGTCAGATAAGCGGCGGTAATGCCTTGAATTCCTTTCCCTAGCGCGTAGGTAGTGATATTCACAGTTAGAGCTGTAGATAAAAGTTGAATAGCCCCCTTGACGATGCCTAAACTAGTTAGAGTTTTACCCAAAGAAAGTGCCAATTCTTGAGCGGTAGCTTTATTTAAGTCGCAGCCATAAATCTTGCCAATCTCGATAATCATCTGAGTATTAATCGCCGCTGTCGCCAGGAAATCGACAACGGGTAAAGGGGTGACGGTGACGACTCCCGCACCAATCCATTGAAACCTACTTACCACTCGCTCAGCTTGACGGCGGCGTTGTTCGTCGATTAGTTCCCGTGCTTCGGCTCCGAGGCGGTTGGATTGAAGCAAGATATTATCTGCAACCAAATCTTCACCTTCGGCTCTGAGAACGGCAGCTAGACGGCGCACCAAAGGAAATATGTCAGGATCGGGAGTAAACATTTCGCCCGATTCTAACCGGACTGGTTGGGGGTGAGCGGCGATCGCGATCACATCAGTAGCTTCAATCTCGCTCTGAACGCGGCTTTGGAGCTGCTTGACTATTTTATCTCGATCAAGTGGTGGATACAAATCGGTTTTGTTGAATACCAAGAGCGATCGTTTGCCGATTTCGGCGAGTCCCATTAGGGGGATATATTCTGACGATCGCAGGTCATTATCTACGACAAATAATAACAGATCGGCCGATGTTGCTAGCTCTCTGGCGATCGCTTCTCGTTGAGTTCCCGCAATTCCCGCTTCTAATATACCTGGAGTATCTATCAGTAAAATTTGACGATCTAAACCTTTTAATTCTAGGGTATATGTTTCGCCTCTAGTCGTTGTGCCCATCGGTGCGCCGACTTCCCCGACGATGCGCCCGATCATCGCATTAATTAAAGAGGTTTTCCCCGCAGAACCCGTACCAAATACGACTACTCTAATTTGTCCCCGCGCCAAATTTTCGGCAATTTCTCGCGATTTGTCTAGTAAAGCTTGGCGAGTGACTTCATCTTGGATCTGTCGTAATTGTAGATCGATCGCTTGGAGATTTGCAGATGCGGCGGCGTTTTTTTCAACTGGAACTTTGGGCAATTGCGGGGTTTTGGTTGAAGATTTGCCCCACCAGCCTTGAAATATCCCCACATAGTAAATTATTGCCGCGATCGCCATGCCAATTAGCAATAATATAGCGATTAAAATTGGTGTTGCTAACCACGGTGTAGTCCAGCTAACTTGGACATAGATGGCATATAGTGAACTGATCGACCACAGAGATAAAGTTGCGATCGAAATTACGGCAATCGCGATCGTCCATGAACGGGGGAGACGCATAACACAGGGTAATGGGTAATGGGTGAGGAGTAAGGGGTAATGGGTAATAGTGAAGCGGATCGCTTTCAACTTTCAACTTTCAACTTTCAACTTTTTATATTATCGTAATCTGAAAGTTGGTTGGCTGTGTTTAGGGTGGTGTTTTTAAACACAGTGGGACACGGAGATTGCACGGAGGTAGACAGCGGCGATGCGGGGGTAAGCTAAGGGAGTTATATTACTGAAAAAATTTTATGTTAGAAAACCGCGATTACACTTTGATTATTGACAAAAGTGGCAGTATGTCAACAAAGGATAAACCAGGTGGTGCAAGTCGCTGGCAAATCATGCAGGAATCAGCGTTGGCTCTAGCTCATAAGTGTGAAGAATTAGATCCTGACGGGATTACAGTTTATCTTTTTTCGGGTAAGTTCAAGTGTTATGATAATGTCACGGCGGCTAAGGTTGGGACAATTTTTCAGGAAAACGATCCTTCCGGTAGAACGGATTTAGCAGCGGTTTTAAGCGACGCATTAAATAGTTATTTTCAACGCAAGGCTCAAGGACAAACTCCAGCTAATGGGGAGATCATTTTGGTGGTAACAGATGGTGAACCAGATGATCGCAAGGCGGTGATGGACGTGATTCTGAATGCTACTCAGAAACTCGATCGAGATGAAGAATTAGCGATTTCTTTTATTCAAGTTGGAACTGATGAAGCCGCCACTAAGTTTTTAAAAATCCTCGATGACGATCTCGGGCGTGCTGGAGCCAAGTTTGATATCGTCGATACCATCACGATGAATGATATGGAAGATTTGACGCTCAAGGAAGTTTTGCTCAGTGCCATCAGTGATTAGATCGAGATTTGAGAGCGTAAGATCGTAGATCTTCGGGTACCTATAAAGGGCACCCCTACAGATAATTGTGTAGGGGTGCCCTTTATTAGGTAACCCAAGTTGCTACCTATAAGAATGCCTACGATTGAAATCGTGGCTAATGTTGCCAAGTCCGCCTTCGCGGACTGATAAACTAGTCCGCGAAGGCGGACTTTGTATCACGAGCGGCGGTTTTAACCGCTGGAGTTGTAG
>JANYIT010000268.1 GCA_025358725.1 Chamaesiphon sp. GL140_3_metabinner_129_sub | reverse complement strand
AGCAGATCGGCGGCTTCTTGAGTCGTGAGTTCGGCATGAATCGGGATCAGGCTGACGGCATTACCCTGAGCCATTTGGGTGAGAGCATCGACGAGTAAGCGGTAAGCGGCAGCGGGAATGGTGGCTGAGTGTTTATTACCATCTGCTTCGACAATCTCAATCTGGTGGACGTTGGGACTGAGATAGATAGTCAGGATGCGGCTGCTCTCTTGGGAGAGTTTGGTGTCGTCTTCACTAGGGATGTAGGCAGGATAATTGAGGTTGCCCATAATTTAGCCGTTGGCAATCTAATATTGAAGATTGATTAAATTCTAGCTGATTATTCGCAATAATCGCAACAGTTTAAGTTTGTTAAATGGGCGATGGCAAAAAGTTTAAGAATTGCCGCGTTGAGATCGAATTAGATAATGACACTCCGACTGTAGTTCGGATGCGATCGGAGCGGCTGATGCTCAAAGCCAGGAGGATGGGGGATGATAAATGAGAACCAGTTGGCTGAATATCGACAGGAAGGATGTGGAGCAGCTCGAACGCTTGAATGGGGCGGAAGCGCAGAGGTTTGATGATGTGCTGGGAGGAGACTAGGATACGAATAAGATATAATTCAACTGAAGGTAATACGAACTGTAATCAATAGTCGATAAGTAAATTTAGTTTTTGCATTAACAGCTTCTAGACAAGTGTCAATTCTTCACTAATAATAAAGAAAAATTATGCCAAATTATCCGACAAGTGGACAACAAGAAGTTAGGCGAATCATAAAATCATATTTAGTAACTTACCAAAACTTACTTCAACAGAGAGAAGGGTTGAACGATACTAGCGAAGTCAAAAAGGTTCAATCGAAGATCGACGATATTTTAAATCAGGTCAAGACTGATTTATGTGCAAGTAAATTAGTAATCCAAGACTCAATTACAGGAGAATCTTTTTATAATTCTTTAGTATCAGATAATTATAAGTGGTTTATTATAACAGCTCCAGAACAGAATAATTTAACCGATAGAGATCGATCTCCTCAACTTATACCCGACATCATTTATGAAGATGATCTGCTAGAAGTTAGGCTCGATAAATATACATACGATTCACGTCCACATAATCAAACACATATTTATGAAGGAGGAGATCGGTGGGATAGTACATACAAATGTCTTTTCGCGCTAGCCCTAAAAGATATGATAAATAATGATGCTAAATTAGTCCAAAAAATGAATAGTTGGAATCGCTCGACGATGCGAGGTGGCTCTGGCGAACTTCAACTAAATTCAGAAATAGCTATTCAATCTTTTCAGTTAACCGAAGCAATCGCTCTATACAATTATGACTGGAATGGAGCTTATTATGTAAATAATGGAATATTAACATTGTCTGGTGGGTGTCATCGCCAACTAGCACATGTTCTTTGGGGAGATCCCTTTATTCGCCCACATTCGTTTAGATTATATAAACATGATAAAATAGATTTAAAGTTAAATAATTCTTTACTAAGAATCGAACGATTACTACGTCAAAATAATTGGAGGTTTAAATTTAAAAACCTCTATAGTTCTACCAGTGAAGTTGAAGACATCAAAAGATTCTTTAATAATACTAACCAATCAGAACTAGAAGTTTTGACCAAGTTCCTTAGCCATTCAGACAGGAGATATGTAGAGCGGTACACATCGAGCAACAATGGAACGGATGTTCTGGATATCGAAGGACTAAAAGGTATTATCGAAGACCTGAGAAAAACAACAAAGCGGACGATAGTTGAAAAGTTTTTTAATCGGATAGGAAAAAATACACAGTCAAAGTCTTTTTTAGAAGGGTTATTGTATGAATTTGCTAAGGATTTTAGATGGGGAGTGTCTCAACCCTTGAGTTTTCAGGAATGGTACGATGAAAATTATCAATGATATTAGCCGCAGCCAATTTTGGCTCGTAGGGTACTGGATTGATGGCATTAGATCGCCAGTTATTAACTTTTTTCGCTCAGTCGTGCTTACTGACTTGCCAAGCGTGTAGGAAAAGTTAATTCTTTCTCAGTCAGACGAGCGATAATATCTGCAATCACAGTAGCAAGATTGGGGACTAGCTCGATCGTATACGCTCCAACTCTGGAGCGGAATCGGAACTTGAGTATTTATACTCTATTTTCGGATCGGACGAGTTACTGCGGCTAAAATTGGTTATGGCAGTTTTCCTCAGCAACTAAGATGACACGACCTTCGGATTTATGGGCACCCTTCAAACGTGAATGGTATGACGACGAAACTGGCGAACTCCAAGAACCACACCGCAGTCGATTAATCGCCAACGGGACTAGTTTAGTCAGAATTGCCGAGATGGAAGCCGAAGTCCAAGCCGAAATCGCCACATTCCATCAGATGAATGCAGACCGCCCGTTAGTGAATGGTAAAAACTGGGCAGAGCAACAACTAGAGCTACGTCAACGGCGCAGTCAAATTCCTAAATCTATGCAGTATGCTTTGCATCACGGCACATTCGATCCCGATCGAAATTACGAGTAGCGATCGGTTCTAGGCTCTCTGCCGTCTGCTGTAAAAACCGATAAATCCTACTTCTAGTCAAGATCGGCAAGTCTGCGGCTTCCATCAGAGCAGCTAGCGGTTTTTGGCTATGTTCGACCCGATAGATTTCCACGGGATCGGTGGTGATGCAGGGTAATCTCACGACTCGTTCGGGGTCGAATTCTGGCTGCCCGAATGCCCTAAAGTTCCGAGCGCGATCGTGATTTTCGACTAGAAAGCAGTTGTCATGCCCAAATAGATCGAGAACTGCTGCGGGATAATCATCTCTGCCCGTGCTGACAAACCAGTAGTAGCAGGGAAAGCCCAAAGTTTGGATGTCAGTATCCCGTCCCCACCGGATCAGGTGGTGCAGATCGCTGGCAGGAAGTTTGATGATAACGGTATTATCGGTGCCAAAGTCGAGCAGTTTATCGATCGCACAAGCATCTTGACTCGAAAATTGAAGATCGTATATCCGATTGAATGCTGGAGAATATGTCATCCCGATCCGCTTATCGATCGAGGCATCTACGACAATAATTCGATCGTCCGTGCGCGCGAAAATCTCTACAATGGCGCGGATAAACCAGGACTTACCTGCTTGTCCGTGGGTGCTGTTGATGAAGTGGAGGGACATGGGGAAGGAATAAGTAATAAGGAATGAGCAATCGATAAACATTGACAGGCTAAAAAACGAACTTAGTCTGTATCCCGATCGGCGAAATTGCTGGTTTTCTTTCTGCGATCCCCGATGGATAGCAGTAAAAGTTTATGATGAAGTTTTTTTGATTTAGATCGATAGAGCATTAGATTTTGATTTGGACTTTTGCTCTTGTCTGATGTTTACGGGGATGCGTAGCTCTTGCGGTTCGGCTACTGGAGGAGTTTCGGTTTGGAGTGGGGATCGATCGACTAATAAATCGAGTGTCTGTTGTCGATCGATCGCCCGTTCTACAGGTACGGCTTCGTTATAGCCGTGGGGATGTTCGAGGATGGTGTAGCCAGATCGCTCTAGATACTGTTTTGTCAGAGCATCGATGCTATTGCCATTACCGCAGACGATCGTGGCTTTGGCTTGTCGGGCGGCTTTGAGCAAGGGTAGATAGTTTTGCTCGAAAAACGGCTCTAGGGTCGATCTAATTACCGAATTGCCGTCGAACCTATTCCCAGTCACCATCACCACGTCACCAGCCTGATAGCGGTCGGTGTTAGCATTTTCTCGGTAGGCAGCTTGATAAACATCCGTCCGCGATGGGCTGTTTAACAGCGATTTGCCGATGTATTTATTGGCAGCAAACCCCATCGAAATATCAGTAGCCGCACGAGTCGGGAGCGTGTCTAAGTTGTTGACATTGTAGGTGCTCAAAATCGGGTTGAGAGTTTGCCCGCGCTCGTCGCAGTTATAGCTGTGGGAACGATGATGCTCTTTGAGGTAGCTATCGATATCTGCTGTCGGGATGACGGCGGCGTAAATAACGCCTTGGCGAGATTTCTGGGACGGACGATCGACTGGTAATGGAGCGTTGCCCATATTCGAGACAAACCGATCGCGCAGATACTCGCTGCCAAAATAAAATACGGCATGTTGGCGATCCTCACTCAAGCCCACTCGTGCGTGGAATCTCGCTCGTGCCTCTTCACCCACTCCAGCGAGTGATTTGGGTAATTTGACGAGCTTATCGATCTCGATCTGGGGCGGATTGGTGCCTCTACCCGCATCACTGAGCCAACTCCCCAAATCTTGTAAGTTCTTCGCCACAATCGGGCGGACTATTTTAGCTGCTTGGAGCTGTCGATCGTATGTTTGGGGATCGAGGGGTTGTTTGAGATCGGGATCTACTAGTTGCTTGATGCGGACGATTAACGGATCGGCTTTATGATTCCCCTTCTTCCGCACCGATTGGGGATCGATGAGGAAGACGGAATAGCCACGCTGGTATTCTGGCTCGTAAGCTGGGTAAGGATTCTCGACTGAGGAGTAAAGCTGATAGGGAATGTGCTTACCCTTGTCTCGATCGAGATCCAAACATGCTCTCACCACAGCCACCTGTTCGTCGGGACAGCTAATCTGATAGAATTCCTCGAATTTGACGGCTGAATTGACAATTACGGGGGTTTGAGTACGGGTTACGAGCAATGGATTCGTACTCAAATCGTTAAGGGCGGTGGCGCGGAAAGTAGCAAGTCGATCGGTTGGAGTCGAACGAGTTTGATATACTTTGCCTGGGGTAGAAACTTCCCATAGGGCTGAATTGTAGATCCGATCGGGATTTGAGAGCTGCAATCGGTCTTGAATTTTAGCGATCGCCGAATTAAGGATCGGTACGGGGAGCGGCGCGGTGGCGCGAACGGAATCGTGGGTTAAATCTCGCAGATATCCGGCTTTTTTGGCAGATCCAGTCGTAATATCGCCTAATTTAATTTTCTGCCCGTTGAGATCCTGCTGGAGCGTGTAACCAGTCACCAGCGGTTCGCACTGGGAAACCTGTCTGGTAAAGTTCTCCTTGATGAAATAATTTGGGTATAAATCGGCAATTTTAGCCCCTGTCGCTGACAGTTCGGGGATAACTCCATTCAGATAATAGTCCTTACCTTCGTGTTCGACAACAGCCGAGAATGAGGGTTTGCCAGTCCCTGGATTTAACGGGTTGTAGCGAAACTCCTTAAATTCGATCGGGGTATTTTCGGCAATCTTGTCTGCCCAAATCTCTGCCAGTCCCGCGCTCCCGTGGGTAATCGGACAATCCATATTCATAATCTCGATCGAGTAGGGGAGCGAACGCACCGGATCGAGGCTCAAACCCAAAGCTGTTGCCGATCTTTCCTGGGTATTAGTCAGTTGCTTACCCGCAGTAGTCAGGTTCATCGCCAGCAATCCTTTACCCTGCTCCTTGAGCTTGAGCGAAATACAATAGGCTTCCGCTGTGAGATTGCCCACTCCCACTAATCCTGGCGACAGGCTCCCCGCCGCATTAATTCTCGTATCGATCCGGTAATCACTAGTTGGGGGACGATTGCCCAGGAAAGCCACAGTCGGCGCACCAGGGGCTTCGATTATCAACTTCCCATCGTCCCTAACCTGAAACTCAAACGGTGCATTACCCACGACTCTCAACACGCGATCGACTGCTTGCGCTGACTGAGGATCGATCGCATCGAGCAAGAGGTTATCGACGGGCATCGACTGAATATGCTCGGCGAGGGCATCGGGGTAAGCAGCAATAAGATACCCCGCTCTAGAACGATTGGTAGTTTGCGAGATCGCAGCTAATGCTTCTAACGGCTCAATTCCAGCCCGATCGAATGCTTGACGGAGTTGGGCGAGGTTCTGCTTGCGTTCTTGCCCAAGTTCGCGGCGATCGCTACTAATCGCTTGCAAGTCGATTTTTCCAGCTTCAATCAAATCGTTAAACCGTTCTCCAGAGATAAACATCCCATTGGGGTATTTTCCAACTAAATCTTGACAGACTTGCGGATCGAGTTGAGCGAGTATACCGAATGGTTCTTGGAAATAAGTAAATGCCGTTTTAGCATTGAAATCTAAGAAGATACTTCCCTGTTCTAATTCTTTAAATGCTTTAAAATTAACAGCATTGAGATTGAATAGCTTAATCGATCCATACTGGGGATAATCGATATTTAGATATGCCTTTTTACTATTATTCAATCTCTGAATACGACCGACTTCTTTGAGCCGATCGACAATCTGCTGTTCGTCGGTAAGATAAAATTGCGCGATCGCGATCGCTTCACTGGAAACGGGTACATCTCGAAACGATCGAATCAGTTCGGGATTGCTGACTTCTTGCTTCCCCGCGAATGGCGGTTGATAGTTTTGATTGCATAACTCTTGTAATAAGTGAGGGAGGGTAACTCCGGTGGGATTGGGTGTTTGATTATTTTTATAGGCGATCGATTTAGCCTTACCCGCCACAGAGTTAAAGGCATCTCTAGCTAGTTCTGTGGCTAGTACCTGAGAAATTTTATCGTGGATGATATTCGCCGACTTGAACACATCGACGGCATCTTGATTCAATTGGCTGGTAACGACGATACATCGATCGAGTAGCTGCTGGTAGAGTTTCAGTCGTTCGGTGACATCAGTTTTAGTAGCAGCCAATGGCAGGAGATCGATCGATTCGGTATAACTAGCTTCGGTAAACTTATTAGTTTTGCGATCGAACATCCGATGAGAACCAATTAAATCGATCGGCTGACGCGGATCGATTTCTCGCTCGATTAATTTAGATAATTTCTGATATTGAATTGCACACTGTTTTAATTCTGCTGTTCTGTCCTGTTTCTGCCATAAATCTTTGAGAGGCAGTCGATCGAACTCAGCAATTGCCTGAAGTAATTTGTCAGAAAAAGCCTGTTTAGTGGCTCCATCAGTGCTAGTAAATCGATAAGATTCCTGTTTAGCCGTTTTCAGAAACTGAAATTTAGAGCGGAGCAAAGCCATTTTAGCAAGGACAAAATTACCCTCACCAAGCTCTTGGCGATCGATAATCTCGATTTCATCAAAGGAGTTGACGAATCGTTCTGCTGCCGATCGAATTTGCGGATCGAGGATAACTGGCTGGCTGCCATTGGTAATAGATTTGCCCATTAACTGACTTTGCCCATCAGTCGTCCGATCTTTAAACAGTAATTTTCGCGTCCGTGTAAAGTATTCATCGGCAAACCGAGCCATCAATTCGGAATCGCCATTATCAATCGCTAAATCGATTTCCGCTCTCGATAAATCTAGCCGTTTTTTATGAGCGTAAACGACTCCAACATAGTTGGGGCGAATGTGTTCGGCAATCTGCGGCAACGTCCAATCGATCGGTAAATTCTTCTCGCTTTTATGGAAGTTATCGAGTTTATTATCGGGATGTTCGTTGAGCTTAACTGCATCGTATAAATGAGGCACAGTCGATCGGGCGATAACATTACCTGTATCCCCATCAAAATCCATCTGAGTGGCTTCCATTAGTGTCTGGAAGCCCTGCTCTAGCTTTTCTTTTGACCCATACTGTTCGAGCAGATTGGCATAGGTTGTCGGGTCTTCTCGTTCGATCCGATCGAGTGTTTGGACGTTGACATAGATGATGTTCGGATCTGCACCTAACTCTGCTAATTTCTGCCAAGCACTGAGGTTATTTTTAACCGTAACGATCCCATTCCGATTGACGATCGGCGAACGGTAGAAGATCGATTCCTCACCATCTGCCAACCAGGGCACAGCTACTTCGCCATATTTGAGATCGTAGGCTGGTAAAGCCGTCGCATTACTACTATTAAGCTGAGGCAAATCGCCAGCGGCTAAGTTCTTCCAAGAGGCATTAATCCGATCCTCCAGCCAGTCTTGTACCTGTCTCGAATCGAGGAGATTGTACCTCCCCGACTTCAATGCCATCTCAATTAATTTAGGGGTATTAAACTCCTCTTGAGTGTTACTTGAATCATCCTCAGCTCCATCTAGATAATAATCATTGAGTGCTTGGGCGGCGATCGTCACGATATCTCGACTATTAGCCGCTAAAATCTGTGCTTGGGCGTGAACGATCGGCAAAACATCGGGAGCAGCTTGAGGATAAATACTAATTAGTTCGCTAATCGAGGATGATGTCCGCAAACTATCATTTTTAATCCCCAGAAATAACTCATCGGGTTGATATTCATACAATCCTGGTGCGACTTTATTTCCCTTGAAACTCTCAGTAGATAAAATCGCGTCTGGAGCATCCCCATTCGGAAACAATTTCTCAAAATCGATCGGGTTCAACATCCCTTTACCAAAAGTAGGATGATCTCCTGTTAATCCCAACCGAAATTGAATCGCATTCTGGCGATTGGCTAAATTCGATAATAGCTTGGCATCGATCGCACCACAAGAATCATGGACGAATTGGCGCGATATTTCAGCGGGAATATTTGCATTGCCACTGTTATAGTTGTCGCTAAAATCAACCACCGCAACCTTGAGCGGATGCTGGAGTTCCAACGGTTCGCAACCGCCCTTAAAGACACTCGCATAAGCTCCAGCCAAATAATCGATCGGTAGTACTTTTTTTAACTCTGCGGCGGCGACTGGAGAGCCATAAATAAGATCGTCTCGATCGACTAAAATTAGCTGGGTATTAGCAGGAGCATTCTGTTCGATCTCTGCCTGAGTCGTATACTCATTATTCTGAGCTAAATATAACCGTTCGCCAGGAATAAAGTGGTCGAGTAATGTTTGCCCAGAAATTACTCGCTCTTGGGGTTTACCAGTAACCGGATCGATTTGAATTCTTTGTGAAAACAAGCTGTAGCGAGTAAGTTCCGTCATATTAACTAGTAGGATAGATAATCGATATTTACAGTAGAACCGACGGTAATTCCGAGTGTGCGCGGAACTGCCGATTTGATTTCAATTACTTCATCATTAGAAATATTCGTGCGATATTCTAGGCATTTTGATTCTCGATCTTCACAGGGTTGAACTTGCTGAAGATCGACCACTTTACCCGCACGGAGAAAAACTAGAGCGGTCGGAAACTTCATCCCTCTACCAGTGAAATAGGTATCGGATGTCACTTTGTAGAGCATCCCGCGATCGTTCTCCAAAGTGTCGCGATAAGTTAGTCCGTGACTCAGAGCTTTCTTAGTTCGAGCGACTTCTAATTTAATCGCCCGACCGTTAAAATTGAGTTGGGCAGTTACGGGCAAGATATAAGGAGCCTTACCATCGAGATCTCCAGATTTAAGTCCGTTCATCATGAAGGGAAAAGCTAGGAAAAATACCCAAAGATATGGTCTGTATTTATTCGGCGAACCCGATTGCGGCGGGACTATCGGTTTAACTTTTTTTTGCTCTTGCATTTTTAATTAATTAGTGCGTATAAATCTTCTTCAGGCAGATCGAAAGGATGGGGCAACTTAGAGCTAGCAGGTTCGGCAAATGCCTTGGCACGATTCTCGATCGCGGCTACTCCTTCAGGATTTCGACCGAACAGGGTATGAATGCGACTGCGGGCAGCTAGAAGGTCTGGGAGAGCGATCTGAATCGGTTCGCCTTCAGAAATCTCATAAAATACGCTAGTTGCCGCCTCGATCGCGATTTGGGCAAGTTCTGCACCAGTACACTTTTCAGTTCGTTCCAAAATCGATGTCCACTCACGGGGAGTCAAAGCACCGTCGCCTGTTTTGTAGCGATCGTCGAATCTGGCACAATGGAGTTGAAGAATCTCCTTACGCTCTGCTGCTGAAGGAAAATCGACATAAAACGTGCGATCGAATCTACCCGCACGAGTCAATTCGGGGGGAAATTTCTCTAAACGGTTCGCGGTGGCAAAAACCAGAGTTTGAGATGTTTTCTCGTTGAGCCAAGTCAGGATTACACCCAAGAACTCTCCAGATTGTTCGCCGATGAAGAACTTATCGAATTCATCGAAATAAGGAATGCAGGGTTCGCAAGCATCGATGCGATCGAGTAGTTGCTTGAACTTAGCTACGCCGCCAGATTTAACCACATCGATCCCGATATTAATTAGGGCTTGCTGAATAAAAGCTAAAATATAGAGTGAGCAACAGTTACAGCGATGAAATATGCTGCTCAGATCCAAGGGAATCAGCTAAAATCGGTTAAAACCCTGTCACAAAGAG
>JANYIT010000179.1 GCA_025358725.1 Chamaesiphon sp. GL140_3_metabinner_129_sub | reverse complement strand
TTTTTTGTGCCCCTGTCGCAACCGATCGTTACTTGTCGTTTCGATCTGAACTGCCCTTTCGCGACACCTACCCGACATTAACCTGTCGCGACACGTCTAACCACTTGACATTTAACACTCCACCCAGTTACCAGCCGGAAGGCTGGGATTGGGTGCAAAATGGCGGATTGATAATTCTGCCAAAGTAGCTGGGATCCAATTCAATCAATCTTCGACTTATCAGATTGTCGAAATCAATGAAACGGGAATGACGATCGAAACTCAGATCGCCCAATCAGCTCCACCACAAGACTTCGTGATCCCTGGAGTCGGGAAAGAAGTCAAAGGCAAAATAACTTCACTTGTATCTAGTGGTGGTGGTCGATATGTGATGCTGTTTAATTCACTGCTGCCAGTTGCTGGCAAATCTTTGACGAATACGGATAGTAAAACATCAGTCCAAATCGGTACCAAGGAACAGCCAACTAATATGTCCAACAAAATCACGATCGATCTCAACATTTCTAGTAAATAGTTGCGAGCGTACTAATGCAGCAAGTTTGTTGAGATACCTGGCATCCACAAGTCGGCTGAACTTAGTTTGAGGTTGGTTTACCCCCAACCCCCTTGTCAAGTAGGCTTGCGATCCCTCGGAGTGGGGAGGATCTACCTAGAAATGGCAAGCTGAGAAATCAAATAAATTTAATTTTAAGCTTGATGGTTTGTTCGGCGATCGATCTGGGCACACTATATATGTAAGGGCTAAATCAATTGATAGCTATATTTTATAGGCAGGAAATTAAATACTGTCTCAAGGGTACAAGTAGATCAAGATCTACCTTCAATTCGATGTGCAGTCGAGGTCGCATCACATTTACCCAGTTTTATCTACCATAGTGATTAAGTATCTACACAAAATAAATCTGTCTTTTATTTCTAATATCATTCAAATGAATCGTTATTGTCGATAAAATTTCAGTTTTAAATACTCAATATGTATAATTTTTTCATGTAAGTACTTAGCTAGATATTATTAATCAAACGACGGTAAAACAATGGTTCAAAGTAATGAAAAATCAGTAGGACTCAGTTTTAAAGACCTAATTATTCAATTAAAAAATATTAAAACTGAATCTTTCAGTGGCAATCTAACTATTAAGGTAGAGGCTAACCTAAGCTGGGTTTTTGCATTTCGGCTAGGACGGTTAGGTTGGGTTAGTGGTGGCGTTGAGCCAATCAAATGTTGGCAGAGAAATCTGGCGATAGCACAACTCAATCTACCATCAGCTAAATTGGCAGAGATTAATAACCCTGATAAAACATCATTAGATTCCAATACATTAGCGGAACTATTAGTCGAAGAACTAATCGATCGCCAAAAATGTGCTGAATTGGTGGCGAGAATGACTACTGAGAGCTTATTCGATATTATTCAGTTTAGTCAGCATAGCGGGAATAGATTGTCTTATCGAATTACGCCGACTGGGGCTGGTAATAATCAATTAAATTTAATATTGCCACTATTAGAAATCGACCTAATCCTCACAAAATCAATTCAGATCTGGCAGGAATGGTCAAATGCGGGATTAGCAGTTTATGCTCCTAGTTTATTTCCGGTTATTTCCAAATCAGTCGAAGAACTTTCAAGATTACTCAATGGCTCGGAACTATATCATACAGTTTTAGCAATTGATGGTAATCGATCGATTCGGAGTTTGGCTGCCAATAACCGTCAATCCGTACTAGATTTCACTAGCACGCTGTTGCCCTTATTTAGATCTGGATTTATTACTTTATCACCTCAACCAAAATCCAGGGCGAATAGATCCCAGAATCCAGAGATAAGTAACTCATTAATCGATCGATCTAGCAATGTCACAAGTTCGGCTGCCAGCGAAAGTTTTGCAGTTAAACAAAGTCCATTAATTGCCTGTGTTGACGATAGCATCTTAATTTATCAGGCTTTAGAACGAATTCTGACTGGAAATGGATATCGTTCTTATGGAGTCCAAGATCCACTGAAAATTATGCCTAGCTTAATTAGAAATAAACCAGATTTTATCTTTCTGGATTTATTGATGCCGATTACGAATGGCTATGAAGTATGTGAACAAATCAGGAAGACTCCTAGTTTAAAACACATACCAGTAATCATTTTAACTGGTAAAGATGGGTTGATCGATCGGATGCGATCAAAAATGGTGGGGGCAACTGGTTTTCTGGGTAAACCAGTTGAATCAGAGTCCGTTTTAAAAATGCTTGAAAAATATCTTGTTGTAGGGGAATAATCATGAGTCAAATTTTAATTGTTGAAGATAGTAAGTTAGAAGCAGATAAGCTGAAAAAATGTCTGGAAAATAAAGGATTTTCAATTCTGGTAGTTACTAGTGGCGAAGAAGCCGAAATTAGGTTGAAAACTTTTAAGCCACATTTGATTGTGCTTGATGTAATTCTACCTGGAGAGAGTGGATTTGAGCTATGTCGCAAACTCAAAACTGAACCAGCAACCCAAAATATCCCGATTGTTATTTACTCTACTAAAGATAAACAGATCGATCGAACTTGGGGAGATATGAGTGGTGCTGATGCTTATCTAAGTAAAACAGTCGATGAAACGACGCTGCTAGAAACAGTCGATCGATTAATTGGTTGAGGCAAGATTATGAATTGTAAGATGTGAGTTATAAAATATGAATCAAATTATAAATAAACTGCCACCATCTCAAACTAGTCAGCAATTATTAGCTCAGCCAAAAACATCAAGTGAGGAAGAGCAACGGTTTTTAGGTTTTACGATCGGTGATGGTTTGAATGCTTTAATCCCATTGATGAATTTGCAAGCGACAATTAAAATTTTATTGTCAGAAATTTTGCCAGTTCCACAGATGAATGATTCATTGCTGGGAATTATTAATTATGGAGGTAAAGCTACTTGGGTTGTTGATCTAGCTCACCTCATGGGCGGATCTAGAGATCTAAGTAAACCTGAAGTTTCAACTAGAATGGGACTACTATTTAGGGTTCAAAACGAAACGGTAGCATTAGCGATCGATCGAGTTGGTACAATTGAAACTTACGATCTTCAGCAATGTTTACCGATTGGAGAAGCCATGTTCACAGAGCGAATGCGATTATTTTTATCAGGTTATTTTATTGATACTGAGCAAAAATCGCGGGTGGTAGTGGATCTTCAACAAGTGATTAGGTCAATTATGTAATCAAGCAGCAATTACTGGTGATCAGCTCTGAGCTTCGGTGCATCAAATCTAGAATAACTAGTGACCGCAAAGCATGACTAGCAAGTAAAAATTTAACAACTAAAATTATCACAAATGTTAAAAAATCTATTTAGTTCAGCAGATGACCGATCTGATAAAGCAACAGATTCGCTCAACCCAATTACCCTATCAATGGAGCAACAACAGATGTCTAATTCCGATCGAGCTGCAATGACTAGCACCACTGCGAAACAGCAACTCTTATCGATTCTCCAAGAGACCCAAGTAAAACTAGAGAATTCTAATAATCCAAATAGCGAACCTCTCCGCCAAAATCTGCGGAAAGCACGAGAATTAGCTGGATTCTTGACAGTTGCTAGTCACGCTAACGCTATGCCGCCAACAGCTAGTATCGATGCCGAAAAAGTTCATCAAATTGCTACTAGAATCAGACAAGCGGCTACACCTGCGGCAGCATTTAGTAGTGTTGTTGCTGATATCAAAGCATTGATGAATGTCGATCGAGTATTAATTTATGAATTGACGGGATCAACCTCTGGTAAAGTTGTCGCTGAAGCAGTTCAAACTGGATTTACACCGACAATGGGAGCTGAAATTCCCCAGATTGGATTTGGCTTCGAGCAGTTGACAGACGATCGCTCACAACGAGCAATCGCGCTACTCAATAGTCAAACTAGCCCTTATCAAAAACAAATTTTAGACCTGTATCAAGTTCAGGCAACAGTCACGGTACCGATCTTAATTAACGGTTATTCAGCTACTACTGATAGTTATAGTTTGGGACGAGTTTGGGGATTATTAGTCATTCATCAATGTACCCAGGCTCGTCAGTGGTCAGAATCTGAAACTGCTTTTCTATCTCAACTATCCCTGGAACTGACTCTAGCACTCCAACCCAATCAACCGCTGCTGCAATTATCTCAACGCCGCGATCTATTAGCAACGATCGATCTCGAAGCCCAAGAGTTGATGCAAGGAATTCTTGATCGGATCCGCCATTCCCTCCAAGCCGATCGCGCGATGGTTTATGCTTACAATCCAGATTGGAGCGGTCAAATTATTGGCGAATCCGTTGGTAAAAATTGGCCAAAAGCGGGGAATTCACTCGATCGCGACTACTTCGTGACAGGTGAAAACTACAAGCCTTACTATATGGTCAACGATCTCCAGACCAAAGGTTTGGCTCGTGCTGTGATGGAAAAGCTGGAACCATTCCAAATGAAAGCTTACATCGTCGTGCCGATTATTGCTAACAATCAATTAATCGGTTTGCTCGGCGTATATCAAAACTCTGGTCCCCGCAATTGGCAGGAATCAGATCTCAATGCCATGCTGGAGTTTGCCAAAAATTTTAGTTTCCCACTTCAGCAAACCGCCAATCGCCGTCAGGCACAGTTTCAAACTAAACTGATGGAAAGCCGACTCGAACGAGAACGCGGACTGGCGAGACTTCAGGAACGATTGAGAACTGCTAGAGACGCACAAAATGTCTTTCAAATTGCCACGATTGATGGCCGCAAACTGCTTGATAGCGAACGAGCAGCCATTTATCAGTTTAATCCCGACTACAGCGGGAGATTTATTGCCGAATCAGCGACTGCTGGCTGGTCGGATCTTGTCAAAATTATTCCCTTTATTCAAGATACATTTTTACAGCGGACTAAAGGTGGACGTTATAAAGATGGCGGCTGTCTGGCGATCAATGATATCTATACTGCTGGCCATCAAACTTGTCATGTTCAACTATTGGAGCAGATGGAAGCCAGAGCTTATATCATCGCGCCAATTTTTGGAGCCAACCGAAAATTGTGGGGACTAATCGCTGTCTATCAAAACTCTGGCGCGCGGCAATGGCAAGAAGATGATGTCGAAACGGTCAGACAAATCGGACTGCAAGTCGGAATTGCGATGGAACAAATCGACTATATCCAACAGTTGCAAAAGAAAGCCGAACAGGAACAAACGATCAATCGGATTTCCGAGCGGATTCGTCAATCTTTAGTTGTCGATGATGTCTTCAAAAGTGTCGTTCAAGAGATTCGTCAAGCTTCTCGGACCGATCGATCTGTCGTTTATCAATTTAACCCTGACTGGAGCGGTCAAGTCGTCGCCGAGTCGGTTGGGGGTGGATGGGTATCTCTACTGCTTGAGCAGGCAAAAGATGAAGTTCTGACTGGCAATCGGACTCAAAGCGATCGCTGTTTGCTCCGCAAATGGTCTGGTAAAGATATTACCGAGGAAGATACTTACCTCCAAAATAATAAGGGTGGTAAATATGCCAAAGGTGAGAAATCAACTGCGGTTAATGATATCTATGCTAAAAAATTCCCCGCTTGCTACATTCAATCTTTAGAAAAATATCAAGCTAAGGCGTACATTTTGGCACCGATCTTTGTCGGTGATAAATTGTGGGGATTACTGGGAGTTTATCAAAATGATGCTCCTCGCGTCTGGGATATCTCCGAACAAGCGGTGATCGAGCAAGTTGCCCTCCAAATCGGGGTCGCACTCCAATTATCTGAATATCTAGAACGAGTGCGGACTCAGGAACAAGAACTATCGCAGATTGTTGATCGAGAACGGGCTACCCGCCAAGAATTGGAATCAGAGGCACTACGAGTCCTCAAAGCGATTGGTCCTTCCTTCCGTGGCGATCTCACCGTGCGTGCGCCGCTATCTGAAACCGAGATCGGCACTATCGCCGATGGTTACAACACGACGATTCAAAGTTTACGGGAATTAGTCCGTCAAGTTCAAACCGCCGCTACCAGTGTGAGTAGCACCTCCAATACCAACAACATCTTGGTTGACAATCTTTCGGCTCAAGCCAAACAAGAACTCGAACAACTCGATCGAGCCTTGACACAAGTGAGTCTGATGGCGGCTTCCAGTCAGGAAGTTGCTAACTTTGCCCAAAAAGTCGAACTCGTCGTCCAATCAGCTAACCGCACTGTCCAAAATGGTGATGCACTGATGGAAAATACCGTTGAGGAAATTCTCGAAATTCGATCGACTGTCTCGACAACCGCCAAAAAGATCAAACGCCTAGGTGAAACCTTCCAGAAGATTTCCAAAGTAGTTAACCTGATCGAAAACTTCGCTACCCAAACCAACTTACTCGCACTCAACGCCTCGATCGAAGCAACTCGTGCGGGACAATATGGTAAAGGATTTGCCGTAGTAGCCGATGAGGTGCGCTCACTTGCTTATCAGTCGGCGAATGCAACGACTGAAATCGAACGCCTGGTAGACGAAATTCGGATCGATACCAATGACGTAACTGAAGCAATGGAAATCGGGATTGCTCAAGTTGTACAGGGGACAAATTTGGTCAATGAAACCAGACAGAGTTTGAGTGAAATCGTGGTAGCAACTAGTCAAATCAGCGAACTAGTTCAAGCCATTAGTCAATCCGCTGGCACTCAAAACAAACAATCCCAAAAACTCACCGCAGTAATGACCGATGTCGCCGCCATCGCCAATCTCAGCTTCGAGAGTGCGACTCAAATTTCTGACTCTTGCCAACAGTTACTGACAACTTCGCAGGTTTTGGAAACTAGTGTCAGTCGGTTTAAAGTGGATTAAGAAGATGGGAGTTGGGAGTTGGAAGTTGGGAGATAAGAAATAGAGAATAGGAATTAAGGAATAGGGACTAACGCAAGTTCTCTCAACTTCTCAACTCTCCTTACGGTAGTAAAATAGCCCAC
>JANYIT010000227.1 GCA_025358725.1 Chamaesiphon sp. GL140_3_metabinner_129_sub | reverse complement strand
GCATAGGTTTGTAAGCCTAATTCCTGCTCGATCTCATCTAATAATTCTAACGGTTCGCGTCCAGGTCGATCGAGTTTATTGACAAAGGTGAAAATCGGCAATTCCCGCATTTTACACACTTCAAATAACTTGCGCGTTTGCGGCTCCAAACCCTTCGCTGCATCAATCAGCATCACCGCATTATCCGCCGCCGCCAATGTCCGATATGTATCTTCACTAAAATCTTGGTGTCCGGGTGTATCCAACAGATTTACCTGAAAGCCCTGATATTCAAACTGCAACACCGTCGAGGTAATCGAAATCCCCCGCTGTTTTTCCATCTCCATCCAGTCGGATGTCGCCTTTCGCTGATCCCGTCTGGCTTTCACCGCACCCGCTTCATGAATTGCACCCCCGTACAGTAGGAGTTTCTCTGTCAGGGTGGTTTTACCCGCATCAGGGTGCGAAATAATCGCGAAATTACGCCGATGTTCGACAGCAATTTCGAGTTCGGTTTGAAGCTGGGTTTGGATTTCGGTGGACATGGGGAGAGGTTACGCTAGCTGGCTCAGTCTTTGATTATATCTGGTTTTAATCATTGACTGAGTTCGATCAGCTGGTTAAGCTGGACATTTATGTACAGGAAAATTTCTTCAAACCCGCTTACCCATTGGCAGATCGCCGAACAATAATGATATTGCTAGATCGATCGCAAAAATAGCAATTCCAGAGATCACCACTGCTGCTGTAGCCGACTCCCCCACTTGCTTGACACCTCCATAAGTTGTCATCCCCCAACCACAGCCAATCGTCCCAATCGCTACACCAAACAGTATCCCTTTAAATCCCAAACTGATTAAATCGGCGGTTTTTAAAAAGTTTCGGACTGAATCTAAAAATACCAGCGGTGGTACTTGATAAAATTGAGCTGCGGCAAATATGCCACCAACAATACCAAATACCAAACCTAAGACAATTAAAATTGGTACCATCGCACAACAAGCAAGAACTCGTGGCAAAATTAGATAATCGATCGGATCGGTTTTAAGCGTGTATAGTGCATCGATTTGCTCGGTAACTTTCATCGCGCCAATTTCCGCCGCAAACGCCGAACCAACTTGCCCCGCAACTACACTAGCAGTCAGAATTGGTGCGAGTTCCCGACAAAATGCCAGCGCAAATGCTCCACCAACCGAATTGAGCGCACCCAGTGACTCCAACTGTCTGGCTGTCTGAATTGTAAAAATCATCCCGCCCATGACATTCACCAATAGCACCGGAATCATTGATGCTGGGCCAGTTTTGAACAAATGTTCAGAAATTTTTCGCCAGCAAGTTTTACCCTGAATCAGATGCAGCCAAACTTGACCGATTAGCAAAAGTGTAAAGCCAAATCGTTTATATCCATAAGGATGAGAGTTTGCACCAGATTTTGGAGCCATGTCAAGATGTGTGAGGGAAGTGTGAGAAATCAGCCCCTATTATTGTAGGAAAGTTAATTAGGTGAGAATGTTTCATCTTCATCTGAATTGCGGATTTCCACCCTGGGAAAACGCACTACAATACCCCTGTAAGCTATGCTAGAGTCAATACAAACAGATTTAGATCTAGATAAGAGGATTTAACATGGTTGACGATGGTGATCGTAGTAGTAGTGGCAAACGGAAATTATTTTCTTTGTTGTGCCACGGATCGATTTTCTTAGGTTCATTGCTCTTTACCTCAGCAATTCCATTGGTAGTTTTGCTACTATTTGATGACCCAATTATCAAAGAAACTGCAAAAGAAACACTCAATTATCACTTTAATATTTGGCTGTATGCAGCAATTACGGGTGCATTGGCATTCTTCTTCACTGCTTTAATTATCACAATTCCACTAGCATGGCTAATTGGGGGAGCCTTTACTCTCTTTACCTTAGTACCGCCAATTTTTGGAATTTTAGCAACGTTGAATAATCCTAACGAACCTTACCGTTATCCGTTTATTTGGAGATTACTGTAATCTGTGGTCGATCGACATTTAAAGTAAAATTTTTTCACTAGCTCATCCCCACAACTGTAATTGCTACTGAGTAATATGGCTGTGGGGGATTTGCTCTGAGTGACTTACCCGCAAAGATCTTGCCAGGTAATAACTTTGCGAACCAATTTTTATTCCGCAGCGTCTTCTTCATCAGGCTGAGGATAAACAAAGCTAGTCGAGCGTCCAGTGAGCACGGATTTACCCAACGAGAGTGCTTTTTTCGCTTGAATAGCGGCTTTGTTTACCCAAGTCGCGCGGCGTTTGTCACGTTTGGATTTAGATGTTTTCTTCTTAGGAACTGCCATAGGAGTATATATATTTAGGCACAGCCTTTTCAGTATAGCAGGATTGAACTCTTCTCTAGTGAAAACTTCATTCTGTCCAGCGGTTTTCATGATGAAAATTACTGGATAATAGCGATTATTCACTCGTTCGCAGGACAACTGAAAGATTATTGGCTGGCATTGGGTAGACTTGTTGGAGTAAGAAGTTGTGACTTTGGGCAACAGCGATGACTTCTTCTAAATCCCGAACGCCCCATTCTGGATTTTGGAGTTGGAGACTCTCATCAAAAGCAGCATTACTAGGGGCTGTATGAACTCCACCCTGCTTAAATGGGCCATACAAGTACAAGATACCACCAACAGGCAAAATGCGTCTGGCTCCGGCAAATAAACCTAAATAAGCCGATCGAGGCGCAATATGAATCATGTTAATATTCACAATTGCAGTAATTGGCTGTTTTGATTCTACCAACCACTGGTCACTACTGGCATCGAGATCGATCGGGGGATATATATTATCGCATGGTGCGGACTGTTGCCATGCGGCAATACTCGCCCTCGCATCGGGATTTGGATCTGAAGGGAGCCAATCACGCGGTGCAAGTTGGGGAGCCATAAACACCGCGTGTTCGCCAGTACCGCTGGAAATTTCCAGAATCGTACCTGTAGACGGTAATACTTGGCACAAAATTGCCAGAATTGGTTCGCGATTGCGTTCGGTAGCTGGTGCATACCGTCGGAGATCTTGAGAATTGTCCATTTGCACTAACCGTTCGCGTAGCGTGGGCGAAGCCTAATCGAGCTGTTTCTAGCTTAGTATATGTGGAGACTTTACCCAGAGACTTTAGTCTCTGCTAGTGATGCAAAGTCCGCCTGTCTTGAAAAGGTGCTCCATTTGGGGAAACCCCAAGACCGCACTTTTCGCTTCGCGGACTAGTACCTCAATCTTAGTCCGCGTAGGTGGACTTTGCATCACTAGCCACGATTTCAATCGTAGGCGATACTAGAGCGAAGCAAGAGATGAAAAGATATCTTTTTTTAACAAGGCACCGCAGGCGCAGACGTTAGAATAGTTAGACTATGGATCTTAGATTATTAGGATTGCTCTAAATTATATCTCCGCCTGTCAGTATCCTTAAACTCAGTATGGTTAACACTTCCACCCCCAAGAAACTCGCTAAAGTAGAACATTTAAAGACAGATAGTAACTATCTGCGGGAACCTGTTGCCAGCGAGCTACTCCTCGATACAAATCATTTCACTGAAGACGCAATTCAGATCCTCAAGTTTCACGGCTCCTATCAGCAGGATAATCGCGACAATCGCGTCAAAGGTGAAGAAAAAGATTATCAGATGATGTTGCGTACCCGCAATCCTGGCGGCTTTATTCCACCCCAATTATATTTGGCACTCGATCAATTGGCGAGTGACTATGGCAACGAAACCATCCGTGCAACTACCCGTCAGGGTTTCCAGATGCATGGGATTCTCAAGAAAAATCTCAAGCCCGCCATTGCTGCAATTGTCCAAAATATGGGTTCTACCCTGGGTGCTTGCGGCGACTTAAATCGAAATGTGATGGCACCCCCTGCACCATTTAAGAAGAAGCCAGAATATAGACACGCCTGGAAATATGCCGATACCGTCGCCGATTTACTCACACCCCATACAGGTGCATATTATGAGATTTGGTTAGATGGCGAAAAAGCAATCAGTGGCGAACCTGCACCCGCAGTTAAAGCAGCCTTAAAAAATAACCTCAACGATACGATTTTCCCTGAAGGCGAGGAACCGATTTACGGTACCCAATATATGCCCCGCAAATTCAAAATTGCGGTGACAGTTCCTGGTGATAATTCGATCGATATTTTCTCCCAAGATTTAGGATTAGTCGTAATTACTAATGCCAAAGGCGAACTATTAGGATTCAATATTTATGCAGGTGGTGGATTAGGACGCACCCATAATAAAGAAGAAACATTTGCCAGAATTGCCGATCCGATTGGCTATGTAACTAAAGCAAATATCTACGATCTCGTCAAAGCAATTGTAGCAACTCAACGGGATTATGGCGATCGCACTAACCGCCGTCACGCTCGGATGAAATACCTAATCAACGATTGGGGCGTAGCTAAATTTAAAGCCAAAGTAGAAGAATATTATGGCAAAAAAATTCAACCCCTCAAACAGATTGCTGAGTTCAAATATCTCGACTTCCTAGGTTGGCACGAACAGGGCGATGGTAAAGTATTTCTAGGTATCTCGATCGTCAATGGACGCATCAAAGATGAAGGCGATTTTAAACTCCGCACAGCCCTCCGCGAGATCGTCCAAACATATCAAATTCCGATGCGCGTTACCCCCCATCAAAACGTGCTAATTTATGATATCAAACCTGCGGATAAAGATGCGATCGACAAAATCCTCACCGACAACGGAGTCGAACCAGATCCTGACAAGATCGATAGCCTCGTCCGCCTCTCGATGGCGTGCCCAGCCCTACCTACCTGCGGTCTAGCCGTCACCGAATCCGAGCGCGTAGCTCCCAACGTTAACGAACGTTTCCGCGTCCTCCTGACCAAATTAGGCTTACCAGATGAGCAATTTGTGATCCGCATGACTGGCTGTCCAAATGGTTGTGCCCGTCCCTATCTGGCGGAAGTCGGCTTTGTCGGTAGTTTCCCCGAAAGCTATCAAGTCTGGCTGGCTGGCTGTCCCGCCCAGACGCGGCTAGCGCAGGTGTACACCGACAGGATGCACATCGACGATCTCGAAACCTTCTTTACACCGATGTTTGAATACTTTAAGATCGATCGGAAATCTGGTGAAGGTTTCGGTGATTTTTGCCATCGTGTTGGCTTAGAATCTATTCGCGAAGTTTGTAAGCATTAGAAAAAGTAAATTTACTTTCATCTCAAATCATCTGGTAGGGGCAATTTATGAATTGCCCCTACCAGATGATTTGAGTACCTTCTCAAAATGAATATTGACAATCATTCGATTGCGGTTAGTCGAGTCGAGAACCTGCTATGTTTTCCAGCCATCTGGGCATACTTAGAATGTCTTGACTCTTTTTGTCTCGCTTGTGAAGAATCAACTAGTAAAATTAGCGATTACTGGTGGTATCTGCATCCTCGGTGTATCTACAGGGGTGGTGTTTTTAGCAAAAATAATGGATCGAGATCCCGATCTGGCTTTTGCATATAGTATTCAGGGCATCATTCGAGCTGAATTGGTGGACGATCGACAGGGTGCGATCGATAGCTATAGCCAAGCAATTCAGCTTCAACCAGATCGTGCTATTAGTTATTACTTTCGGGCGAAAACCCGATACAAATCAGGTAATAATCTAGGTGCGATCGATGACTTGAATAAAGCGATTCAGCTCCAACCCAATTATATTAATGCTTATATCAGTCGAGGTGTTGTTCGAGCTAACATAGGTAATACTAATGACGCGATCGCTGACTACAATCGGGCGATCGCGTTTAAACCCGATTATGCTAATAGCTATTATGATCGAGGGATCGCTAAATCTGATTTAGGCGATCGAAAGAATGCAATCGATGACTTCAACAAAGCGGCTGAACTATTTAAAAAGGAAGGAAAGACTAAAGATTATCAAGAGGCACTCGATCGAGCAAACAAGCTCAGTAAATAAATAGTCAACTAGATTGTTTGAGTAATCATCTCGTTGGCGGAGCCTCTCCTTTGGAGAATCGATTCCGATTCATTTTTCTATATTTAGCTCGATCTGGGAAAGGATCTCGACTAAGTTATTTCGGACGATGACAAACATCGCTCAGACTTTTGATTCGAGCTAACCTTTAGATTGATCGAACCGAGTTAGAATCCATCAGTGAGTTGTTTAATCAGTAGTAATAATTTTGCCAGTCCCGATCGTTTACCATCCTGATTACGTCGTACCTCTACCCGATAGTCATTGCTTTCCGATGTCCAAATTTCGGATGTTGTATGAGCTGCTATTAACCGATGAATTAGTTGCCGCAGAACGAACATTTGCGCCCATATTACCACCAACAGAATGGTTGGAATTAGTCCACGATCCGGCTTATATTCAAGCTTACTATACTGGCACATTAGACCCCAAAGCACAGCGAAGGATTGGTTTACCCTGGAGTCCAGAATTAGTCAATCGGACTTGTATCGCATTAGGTGGATCGATTCTGACAACGAAACTGGCGATCGAATATGGCATGGCTTGTAATACAGCAGGCGGAACTCATCATGCTTTTGCGAATATGGGTTCGGGGTTCTGCATCTTCAACGATCTGGCGATCGCGTCTCGTGTAATACAGAAATTAGGTTTAGCCAAGAAGATTCTAATCGTCGATCTTGATGTCCATCAAGGCGATGGTACCGCCGCAATTTTTCAAGGCGATCCGAGTGTATTTACCTTTTCGATGCACTGTGATATCAATTTCCCTAGTAAGAAACAAACCAGCGATCTCGATGTTCCCCTGCGAGAAGGGATGGAAGATGCGGAGTATTTAAAAACCCTGGCTCAGTATTTACCAGATTTATTATCACAGGTAAAACCGGACTTAGTGC
>JANYIT010000204.1 GCA_025358725.1 Chamaesiphon sp. GL140_3_metabinner_129_sub | reverse complement strand
GGTTTGAGCGGTACATCATATATTATGAGCGTTATATTATTACTCGCTCTTTTCAATCAATTCAGGCTCAAACATTATGTGCCTGTCAGTTACTGGATTGTTGTCGTGCTGATGAGTGTGACGGGTACACTTATTACCGATCGATTGGTAGATGAGCTTAAAGTTAGCTTAGTCACAATCATCATAGTTTTTAGTATTGTTTTGGCAGCTATTTTTGGGTTCTGGTATGCAAGTGAGAAAACGCTAGCCATGCACTCGATCGATACACCAAAAAGAGAGTTATTTTATTGGGCGGCTATTTTATTTACATTTGCCTTGGGAACGGCGACAGGAGATTATCTCGCCGAAGCTTTGAAGTTGGGTTATCTACAGGCTGCGCTGATATTTGGTGCGGCAATCGCCGCGATCGCCATCGGTCATTTTTACTTCAGACTGAATGGAGTATTAGCATTTTGGCTAGCTTATATCCTGACTCGCCCGCTGGGTGCTTCGATCGGCGATCTCCTATCTCAACCTACCAAAAATGGGGGCTATGGTTTGGGGACAGTCGGTACTAGTATCCTATTCCTTTCAATTATTACAAGTCTAATTATTTACTTGAGTTTCAAGCAGAAGAAAGTAAGATCGTTACCGATCGACTGATAGAACGTAAGGGGATTAATTTTGCTCACTGCTCTTCGACGACTACCACCTAATGTGTGGCTGATTGGTGTCATTACAGCAATTCTCATTTTAAAACTTTTGTACTGTTTTCAGGCGTTTATCAGCCATTCAACAGCACAATCATCGACGACAGAATCGGGCTTCTAACCATTCTTGCGATCGAAAATATGAGAACAATTGCCATAATGAGAATTGCTGGTGTCATTAGCTTGCTCAACGATACAGCGAGCGATCTGGTGTATCCCCTCAATTATCCCCTGTATCTATTCTCCGTCCTAATGGCTGGGCCGAAAGCTTTGGGGATAATTGAGGGGATTGCTGAAGCCACTAGCAGCTTGTCGGGGAAACCGACAATTGCTCTCGTAGGGTGTGTTAGCGATAGCGTAACGCACCCAATAACCGCCAAGGGTGTGTTAGCGTCAGCATAACGCACCCTACAGCAAACCTGTTCGACAAAAAATCATAATTCTCCGACAAGCTGCTAGCAGTATTTTGAAGTTGATATCGGGGGTATTAGTCGATAAAACTAGCCGTACTAAGCCTTGGATCGTCTGGGGTTATGGTTTAGCAGGGTTTAGTCGTCCTCTCATCTCGATCGCCAATAGCTGGGTAGGCGTGTTAGGGATTCGGATGCTCGACAGGATTGGTAAAGGCTTGCGGAGTTCGCCCCGCGATGCGCTGCTAGCCGCTAGCGTCCCCTCAGAGCGGCGGGGTTTGGCATTTGGATTACATCGTCGATGGACAATGCTGGGGCAGTGTTAGGGCCGATACTCGCTGCTGTACTGCTGGGTTATGGATTCAAAGTTCGGGATCTGTTTGTCATCTCGATCGTTCCAGCCGTCTTGTGTTTGGGGATGTCACTACTGATTCGAGAGCCAAAAAATGCGTTAGCTGAGGTTCGTCGTGGTAAATTTAGCTGGAATTTCCACAACTTACCGATCGAGTTTAAACGCTATTTATTAGCGGTAGTTGTATTTACGCTGGGCAATTCTTCCAATATGTTCTTACTGCTCCGAGCCAAAGAATTAGGCTTACCAGAGGCTCAAGTGCCATTAGCTTGGGCAACTATTTCAGCGATTGCCACGATCTTTGGCACACCACTATCAGCATTATCTGACAAATTTGGACGAATTAGATCGATTGCGGCTGGCTGGTTAGCCTATGGTTTATTCTATTTAAGCTTGGGATTTTCACCGCCTGGAAACCCAATCTTACTCTTTGGTTTATTTGCCTTTTACGGCTTATTTCTAGCGGCTACAGGGGGCGTAGAAAAAGCCATTATCGCAGATTTAGCTCCATCGGCAATGCTGGGCATAGTTTACGGCTGGTTTAATCTGGCAAGCGGGATAATGTTATTACCTGCTTCAATTATTTTCGGTTAGCTTTATGAAAATGCTGGAGCTACGATTGCTTTTGAGTTTTCAGCCTGTTGTGCTGTAGTGTCAACGGTGCTGTTATTTAGAGTTAAAGTGGGAGCTAATTAGATTAAAAAGTATGATGTCATAAACTATTATTGCAACTTTGCTATGTCAAACTTAGGATTATATTTGTCTGACTCTCTGTTAGCTTTTCTGTTTACTTCCCCAGGCTCGACTATTTTTCACTGGGGATTCATAACATTTAGATGGTATGGATTACTGATTGCCTCGGCGGTGCTTATTGGCGTAAACCTATCTCAATATTTAGCCAAGCAAAGAGATATCGATCCATCATTAATTCAAAAATTAACGATCTGGTTGGTAGTTACGGCAATTCCCTGTGCCCGTCTTTATTATGTAATTTTTGAATGGTCGGAATATGCCCGTAATCCTGGCGATATTTTAGCGATTTGGAAAGGAGGGATTGCCATTCATGGTGCGATTATTGGCGGATTAGTGACGACGATCGTGTTTGCTCGTTGGCACCGGATCTCTTTTTGGAAGTTAGTTGATGTCGTGGCTCCTTCATTAATTTTAGGACAAGCGATCGGACGGTGGGGCAACTTTTTTAACTCGGAAGCATTTGGCGCGCCAACTAATTTACCGTGGAAATTGTATATCCCTATCCAACAGCGACCGCCAGGATTTGAAGGCTTTGAATATTTCCACCCCACATTCTTGTATGAATCACTTTGGAATCTTTCAGTTCTATGTCTACTCCTAACTTTATTCGCTCGTGCTGCCAAACCGAACTCTCAAATCAAAGATGGTACTATTTTTTTAGTTTATTTAGTAACTTATAGTATCGGTAGATTCTGGATTGAAGGACTACGCACTGACAGTCTGATGCTGTTAAATTTGCTGCGGATCGCTCAAGTAATTAGCCTTGCAGGTATTGTGGTAGGAGGGATGGGTTTAATTTGGCTATACTGGCTCAAACGTCCGCTGCCTGATGTGGATGCAAATAGAACATCCACAGATCCTAATTTATAAGAGCAACTCTCAGATCGGGTCTGGGTTTTAGTGAAGAAATCTCAAATCGGGGGTTGAGTAGTACTGGAATTAACCACCAGAGTCAGATGTGGCAAATCATAACGCTGCGATCGGGACAAACCCATGAGACACT
>JANYIT010000047.1 GCA_025358725.1 Chamaesiphon sp. GL140_3_metabinner_129_sub | reverse complement strand
CGCGGATGGCAGACGTTTACTGCATGTGGAAATATCTAATGCCACAACCCAAGATCGTTATTAAAAATAGTAAAGAGTAATCCTAAACATGACTGCTAGAAAAACAACTGCCAAGGCAAACGATAGAGATAATACTACTCCCGTCCAGACGACAATTTTGATGTTTGGGAGCGAGAAAGGCGGATTGGGAAAGACGACTGTGGCACTAGTAGCAGCCGAACAAATGACGGCAGCAAATCATCCCTTCTTCCTCGTTGATGCGGATGCTTCGACCCCTAATGTGGGTCTGACGTACCGAAAAGAGATCTACGAGCAATTTCGGCACCAGGGCGTTAAAGATGCCGATCTACTGCCCAGTATCTATAACTTGACTAAAGCTGGCGATCGAGCAGCAACCTCGATTCTGGAGGAACAGATTACCTTCACAGGCGATAATAACGACTTTTTTCTAGCCGATCGCATTTTTGATATCGCGAAGACTCAGGATGTCGCGATCGTCCTACCCTCTCAAGTAGCCAGTTACGTCAACCGCTGGCTCCGTCAAAATGATGTGGTGGGACTACTAGCAGATCCCGACAATACGATTAAGTTTGTCTACTACTTCATCACCAACGGTACATCAGAGTCCCTAGATTTATTCGAGGAATCAGTCGAAGCCTTCGGTGGCAAAATTCCCCACGTCCTGGTGAAGAATCTTGGTGCCCCCACAAATATCAGATGGAACCGCTTCGATGAAGATGGTCGAGTCCAAGCCTTGCTCGATAAATATGGATTCCAGTCGATTTTCTTCCCAGAAATCTTGATTGCGCCAGAAGATAAAGAGAAGATTCTCAGCGAGTACATTCAGTTTGGGGAAGCGATCGCATCTGATTGGATTCCCTTCTCTACCAAACGCCGATTAACCAAGTGTCTCAAGGACGCAACTCAAGCTTTAGGTAGTACGGGCTATATTCCTTATCATCCCAGTTATATTCCTGAAATTTCCGAAGCTGCGACAACGGCTGCTAGCCCTATTGCAGATTCTCAAGCGGCTGTTACCGATCCAACGATCGAATTCGATACCATCATCTCTTAATAATTCTCAATCAGGAATGTCGCGTCTGAACTATGATTTGTCAGATTTAATAGATGGATTGCGATCGCCATTTTAGAATCAATCGTAGTCTGTCGATCGTAGTTCAGACAATCCGCCGCACGATCGCATCAACAATCATCGAATCATCCGCATCCAAATCATCCCACAGAGCTTCAACATCCCGTTCCCCCGCCAACACCCGCCGAATCGCCGTCACCAGTTGCCCCTTGCCAAATTCCGCCCCCCGAACTAATTCTGCCTCCAACTGTTCCCGCGCCGCCGCATCCCTCACGGCGGCTACTACCGATTCGATCAATGGAGCGTACCGCTGTAACTCAAACTGAGTGCCAGCAAAATTCGCCTTGGTGGTACGCGCTAATTGGTGGCATTCCTTAGCTCTATCGGTTTCACCTTGAGCAGTGGCGATTTTTGCCAAGAGACGGTAAGTACCCCAGATTGCTACTGCCGCAGGATCGACAGTTCGATCGATCTCCAATGCGGCTGTTGCTAGTTGTTGCGCTTCTGATAAATGATTAGGTTGGTCGGATAACAAATAAGCGAGACTAACTAATGCCTTGGATTCACTTAATCGATCGCCAACAACTCTAGATATTTTCAATATCTTCCGATACCAGCCCTCTGCCTCAGTCAACCTATTCATCTTGACACTCAGATTTGCTAGTTGACCATAGCAGTTAAAAGTTCCATTTGTATCTCCTCGTTTTTCGCTGATTCTGGCAGATTCTCGATAAGCTTCATCTGCTTCTCCCCACTGCTGAAATTTTTCATACATAATTCCCAGCTTATGCCATGAGGCAGATTCTGCGGCTGGCTCTTGGAGATCGGAGAAAATTTTCAGGACGGACTGATATTTTTGCATAGCGGTGAATAAGTCACCCTGTAACATTGCTAAGGTACCTAACCGCTCTTCTGTGAGTGCTACGCCTCGTAGATCGCCAATTGCTTTTGCGATCATTAGTGAATTCTCATACATCTGTTGCGCTTCGGAATATTCCCCTAAATTTGTCAACACATTGCCTAAATCAGCTTGTAGACAGACCTTCTGCTTTTTGACTCCATCACTTTGCTCCAATTGCTCGGACAGATCGAGTGCCTCGCGCAAGTATCGATCTGCTTCTGACAATTGACCTTGATCTTGAAAGCAACAACCCAGAAGAGCTAGGGTTTTAACCCGATTGAAGCTTAATTCTGTACCTATTTCCTGCAAAATTTCAGTAAACAAGACAGCAGCAGCGGCGGGTTGACCATCATGATAGAGTCTTTCTCCTTCATTGGAACGCACTAGATACCAATTTATCGAACCAACTGTGCTAACGATCTGATTCAGTCGCTCCGTCAAAAATGCTCGATCTCGTTTTAGATCGAAAACATGCAGAAATAGATTCACAAAATAGACAAAATCCACAACATTCTCAAATTTGTCAGCTAATGCTCCCTTGACCGCCCAGAGCAAGTTGGATAACTCTGGTTTGATAATTAACCTAGATTTCGCTGGATTTTTTTGGTCTAAATTATATAAATAGCTCACAAAATCATAATAATGTTGCTGATATCGCAGTCTTAAATCCCCTTTTTCTTTTGCAGCCAGTCGCATCCACAACACTGGAGCTAAGGTCGGGTGAAACAGTAAAAAAGGTGTCTTAATTTTTTCAATCGCCTTAACCTGCAACAACCCTGTCCGCAGCAACGCTGCCTTCAACTGCTGCCACTGCTCCGGCAAAAACTCTGTAATCTGCAAAATCTTCGACTCAAACGCTCCACCCTGAAACACCCCCAACATCGGCAACACCCCCAACAAATCCGCATCCAACCGCTCCAACGACAAATTCAACGAAGCAACCAAACACCGATCCTTATCCGCCAGTGGCTCCGCCGCCAACAACTGCTCCAAACTCCGCGCCAAATCCCCCACCCGTCGCTCCTTCAACTGATAAGCCACCAACTTAATCGATAGCGGATGAAAATCGATCAGCTTAAACAACTCGATTAACGCCGTTTGCCCTGGCAAATCCCACTTCGGCACGGGTGGCAACTTCATCAACCCCTGAAAATAGCACAGCGCATCCTCTGGCTGCCGCTCATTCCCCAAGCCGGACAACGACAACAATTGATGTTGAAGGCTATTTGCTGCTGGATAATCGGCATGACTCAACCCGCCATCCCGCGTCGTCAATAGCAACCGCGTTGCCCCCACCTGCGACCACTCCTTCGCCACCGTTAACAATTCCTGCAACGTCCCCACTGCCAAACTCTCCAAATTATCTAAAATAATCAGTGTCCGTCGCTCTAGCAAAGCCTTTGTCACCGCTGCTGCATCGATAAAACTCTGCTCCAACACGCACCCGATCTCAGATACCGCTGTACTCACTGCATCCACTCCTTGGAACGCCGCATAATCTACAAAACACACCGTATCGAACATCCCTGTTTGACTCAGCCACCGTCCAGCTTCCACTGCCAAGTAAGTCTTACCCTGTCCGCCAAAACCCGCGATCGTCATCCGCCGTGTGCCCTGCACGAATGCCCGCTCGATTTGCCACAACTCCCGACTGCGACCAAAAAAGCCCTCCTCCGCCACCGCTGGCAATCGATGTTTCGGCGACTCGATCTGCGATAACGTCTTCGCTTTCTTCAGCAATGTAATATCGCCACCCGCCTGATACCAAGCAGGTAAAAACCAATCCGATAATTCCAGCTCGATCTGCTCCGTCCCCCGCCACCGCAGTCCCCGCTTCTGTCGCAGGTATAGATCCCGCCGCGCATTCGCCAACGCCACACCCAACCGCTGCCCCCCAGCCAACTCTCCATAAAACTTGCCAAACAACTGCTCCGCCGCTGTCACCAACACCGAATAAGTCATCGCCAGCACTGCCGGAATCCCGCTATGTGTCAGCCGCGCCGCCACGCAACCCAAAGCATCTTCCCCCGCTATCATCGCCGACTGACAAGCCGATAGCACGATTAAACTCACCTGCTGCCGATGCAGTGCGTCGCCTAACTCTTCTGCCGAAACCTGATGCGCCCTCCCATCATCATTCTCAAATAACAAATATCCCATATCCAGAGCTTTGCTACCCTTGCTCAAGTCATCATCATGCTTACCCACTGCACTACTGGGATCGAAGACTCCATGCCCATCAAAATGCAAGATATCTACTGCTGGTAACTGGCGATTTTCCAACCGCTCTACCAATTTCGTCAGCGTCGCTGGACGCAAAAATTCCACCACCACGCGATCGGGTGCCGCTTTCTCGATCGCCTGTAATACCGCCTGTGCTTCCGACCTCGGATCGATAAACCCTGCCCCATCGGGACGACTCACCACCATCAATAATCGCAATTGCGCCTTCGGCTTCACATTGATCGGTTTCCGACCCCCTCCCGCCCCTGCTAGCTGTCTTCTAATCGCAATCCGAGGCTGCTCGTGTACCAAATAAGTCCCACTCGGATCGCACAATAATTCCCACGGCAACCGCAATATCTCTGGCTGACTAGCCGCGATTGTCAATTGTCGCCCCTCACCATTGGCATCCTGAAATTCATTAAATAATCGATTTGTCGATCGATCGCTAAATACCGCATTAAATAACCCCTGCCCCCAAGTCTTCAGCTTCGCCACAATCCGCTCTGCGCGAGAATCATCTACATCTGCCGCATATTGAGTCGGATAAGCTTCCAAATACCACTGCATATCCTCCCAATCCTCCTTTATGAGTGGAGCAGCGAAGGAGATAGAAGTAGGAGGTCGATTCGTCAGTATGACAGTGATTCGATCTATTTCAGCAAAGCTCAAAGTCAATTCTAGTGCCATTTGCTCTAATATTCCCCTCCGATGAGAGGTTAGGGATGGGTCAAAAGTTACTACGCCAAAAATTAGGATGCTCTCACGCCTAATTTACAGGGAGAGCAGATCTGGAGGTTTCGCAGCTTTATGTATTATTCCCATAGTTTTCACAAAAAGCCTTCAACCCGATATGCACGACTACAACGATCGCCGCCACTGTTAACGGCGACACCACATTCCCCGAAAATCCCATCGTTACCAACACCGCACCCAACCGCTCTAGCGCATCCTTATCATTCAGATCGCCCCACTTATGCCACTGTTGATTTAGCAACCCATCCTTGTCGCAAATATCGCTCTTAGCCGCTCGTCCGAATCGCGCCAAAAACTTCGGCATCGGTTCTTTTGTTAGGTTTTCGATCGCCTCTTTCTGTTTGCTCAAAGCTCCGTCTGGCTCCAATTCATCTCCAGATTTGTATGTAGCTGCACCCGATCGACGCAACTCTTGCAACTGTCGATCGATCTCCGCTGATAATTCCTCAATCTGCGCTGCTGAAAAGATTTCGGTCATATGATTTTCTATAACTAAGATATTCGATTTAACAGACAGATAATAAGGTCTATGGCAGATTAAGTAGTTCTTTGTGGCATTCAAGTAGAACAGCTAAAACAATTCCAAAAAAGATGGTTTCCTCTCTATGTGTCTTGTGAGTCTTCAGTGCTGTTGGCTGCTTTGGTATACAGACCGAGCTGCTGGCTTTTTTTTGTCATCCGCGATAGTCCCTCTTGTCGTTTAGCATCCCGATCGTTTTTATAATTCATCAGGTCGCCAAAACGGATGCGGCGGTGGGTGCCAACTTTGGTATGGGGAATGGTTTGGGTATCCAAGAGTTCGACCAGATATTGGCGGGAGACATTGAGAATGTCTGCGGCTTCTTGGGTGGTGAGTTCTTCGTGGACGGGGACGATGGACATTTTTTAGATTCCTTATTCAAATAAGTAGATGGCTAAAGTGACTGTTGTGGTGGCTTTAGTTGCTCAGATAAAGATTTTGGTTCTTTAATTATCAGATCGGCATTCAGTCGCTGCTGTAAATTACTAGTTTTCTCCGATCTAACCAAACGCCTTGTCAAATCGCTCAAACTTTCTACCGCTCGATCGAAGGAAAGAGATTCTCCATAGGCAAAATCTTCAACAAATTGTCGATAGTGTTCTCGATAAAGTGGATTACTGCCTAATTTATCCATAAGCTGATTTAAGAGTTCTTGTGGGCTATCGATTTGACTGGCAAGTGATTTATCGCGGGTTTTGAGGTCGTTAGATATTGTTTCCAGACTTAATTTAGACCAGTTAGGATTGTGGATAATTTGTGGTGACAAATAGCTCAGATCGTACATGTGACGAATGATTCTAGGGTCGTATCTATCTCCATCTGGTTCTTTACTCACCACCCGCCACGATAGAGCAGCAATTTTATCAGCAGCAGTTTCAGCTAAATTGAGACAGGCCATCCCAGCTATTTCTGGTGGCTGCTGAGTCAGTTGGTGGATCAGGGATGATATGGGACGAACCTCTGGCTCTAGCTGTGGCGGCTCGAAAGTTAGCTCGACTTGAATGTGAGATCTGACTGTATTTGTGCTTGAGAACTGGGAAGGGTAGGCAATTTGACATTTTAAGAAAGTAGATCGATCTCGCTTGTATACTTCTCTAACTAACTGTAAATCTGATGAAGATGTCAGAATTGCCTCGACTAATCGATCTTGATAGCTACTCCGGTAAGAACGAGTGAGTTTTTCTTTGAGTGGGCGCACTCTAAAATCAACATCTTCTGAAAACCGCTGAATTAGTCCATATCCCTTGCTCAGAGATGTACCGCCTGAAAATATCGGCTGAAATTCATCACTCTCAAACTTAGCAATTACTCCCAAAATATGTTGGGTGTACCAATCTTTTTCAGTAAATACCGGATCGATTTTAAATTTAGATTCAAGTAACTCAATAGTGTCAATAGGTAATGGTCTAATTGACATATTCATAAGTTATATATACATTATCATATCCGATTTTTCGCTTAGTCTTTTTTCCTTGAATTCGTAAATTTCTACCTGTCGGGACTTGAGTGGAAGTCCCAGCATTATAGTCTAGCGCAGCTTGCGAAGGAGTCAATTGATAACCTAATCGAGTCAAAACTTCTGGGGCAATTCGAGTCAGTCCCCTAGTAAGTATCCTTTCTCCTACAAAAGGCTCAACAGTACAGACTTTAGTTTTACCATAAATGCCATGACCGATTCGTCTCAATCTCTCTTCTTGGCAAAGCTCTTTCAATACGACACCCACTTGGGTATAAGTACCTCCCAAGTCTTTAAAATCTTTGCGAAAGAAAGCATTGTATTCGCTTGTTTCAATCTTTTGAAGAATTAAAGCTTTTAGATCGGTAGTTTTCACCTGCACAACCTCTTCTTATTAATACCGCTAGCCTCAACTAGCGGCGTATCTCTATTTTATCTCGAAGTTAGCAATCTTGAATCGGTGGCATCTTCATAAACGGCGGCTTCTAAGTTCATTTGATGCAAACGTACCAAGAAATCTAACCCATAGCTCATCGACTCGCTCAGATAGTCTAGCTCGAACACCGCAGGCTCGGAATGCCTTTGCATCCCCCGAATCTTGATTTCATGCCAGTAACCAGTCACTCGTTGGCTAGGACGATCGACAATTTCGCCCTTAATCTGCCAAATTAGCCGTAACCGACTAACCCACTCATCGCGTTCTGACGGAATGTTGTAGCCCAGATAAACCAAGAATGCCGATCGATCGGCAGTAGCATTATTCCAACCATGAATATCTTGAATTGCTTCACAGATAACTAAACCTGGGAACAATTCAGTGAACTCGAAACCTTGAACAGGAGCAGGATACTGGGTTAACATAAAGGCTTGTTAATTATACTTTTGGTCGTTAAGCGACCTTTTTTATTGCCAAAAAATGAGGGTGAGTAGAAGCTACTTTGCTTCGGCTCACCTGGTTAAAACGATCGAGTAAAGTGAAAAACATACTTAACAGGCAACCAGCATGTCCTCAGACTGAGCAGATGCTTTCTTTGCAGCAATGGTAGTAGCGCGTTTTTGAGCAGCAGTAAGTTTCACTGGTTCTATAGGTGCAGATTCAACATCAATAACTTCAGCAGGTATAGATTGAACATTAACGGCGATCGCCTCAACAGGTGCAGGAATAGAGACAACAGCGATAACCTTAGAAATCCACGCACCGATGGTTGCCAGCTCTTTCGCCAAGCGGAATTTACCAGTAACGACTAACTGAGCCTCTGGGATAAATAAGCGTTGATTGACTTCGCTGGCAGCCACAGTAAAGTTAATAGCAGTATCGCCATCGATCGCCGTACCAGTGATCGTAGTATCGGAGATTTGAGCGGACAGAACGATGAGGCTGGAAGTAAAAGTACGCATGAGATTTGCTCCTAAAAGGGTGAGTTGTGAAAGTGGACAAAAAAACACAGCAAAACTAACCTCTAAGTCGATAGAGATTAATTTCGCTTACAAAATATAAATAAGCCCAAGACTAGACTAAGCAGCCCTAGTTTTAGGAGGCAATTGAACTTCAGCGATCGTCACAACAGGTTTAGCTTTGAGATTGCCATCTTCATCGTTCCAATGCTCGAAGGTCAGATCGCCTGTAATCGAGATGGGAGAGCCTTTAGGAATGTACCCAGCAGCATTAACCAGAGCATCACCTTTAAACTTTAATTGATACCAATCCGTAGTGTCTTCGTTAACTTTGACAGCTAATGCGGTTTCAGAAATTTGAAAAGAACCGCTACCATCATGGCGAGGAACGTCAGCAGTTTTGACATCGCGACCAGTACGACCAGAAAGAGTAACTTGCATGAAAGTATTGCCCTCAAGAGCAAAAGAAATTTTCATAACCAATTAACAATCGGGTCTATTGCTTAGTATTAGCCACTTTCAAGCTATCGATTAGGAAAAATCTTTAACTCTTGTTTCATACCGGAAGCAATTTTCTAAAAGCCAGACCTGATATAACTTCTGAAACTTATTAGGATTGATAATTAGTTTTACTTCAGGGTGCCCGATCGGTTGGCTGATAAACGCTACCCACGGGAATCTAACTTTAGCTGCATCTCGCTCGAACATGAATATAATCTAGTAACATCTTTGCCCAATTCTAGATTTCAAATAGCTCAGATGCCATCAGCTATTTGTCAGATTCATTTAATAGTGCAAATGCCTTAATATTATTAATTTTCTGATGGCGACATAGATATTCATTTTTCAATCGATCGAGAGTCTGAATATCCATTGCATTCAAGCAGGGATACGATTGTTCATGACTAATTATCCACTCTAATTCTTCAGCCCACTGTCGATAATTAGAACTGCCAATTATCCCCTGATTCGTCTGCACGTAATCTACTAGGATTACTGGATTAATCCTAAATCTCGATCGATCCCACTGGTTGATACATTTGAGCAGAAAATCGTAGTCCACATAAATTTTAAGGTCGGGATTCCACATCAAGGATAAATCCCTGTTGTTGCGATGGGCGAATCCGTTACTGTCGATGAGTTGCTCGTGGCGAATTAATTGCTCGATCGTGCAATCTAGAGTGGGAGAGAAGAATTCTTTGCCGCTACTGACGATCGCTCCGTCTCGAACGACATCCCGCCGCCGCTGTTGAATTGGCATTGAATAGCTCACCTGGGGATTGTTCTCGAACAGAGCGAGTGTCTGAGCCACAAAATTGGGCTTAAAGATATTGTCATCGTCAAGATAGGTGACAACATCCCCTGTTGCAATGGTTAGGCCCCTATTCCTGCCGTAAGCTAGTGCAAATCCCCGATAAGGATGAGCCATACCCAAGTAAGTGTATGGGAAACAGATGTCCGCATCGCAGATTATTTTCTTAGTAGCGAGATCTTCACCATCATTGACCACGATCCACTCAAAATCTTGGCTGTATTGAGCTGTGAGTGAGGCGATCGCTCGTGCTAATAGTTGGGGACGCGATCGCGTGACTGTGACGATCGATAGTTTCAACATAGTTCTTCCTAGTAAACGTCAAGATTTTGGCTCGTTGGCGTTGGCGAAGCC
>JANYIT010000019.1 GCA_025358725.1 Chamaesiphon sp. GL140_3_metabinner_129_sub | reverse complement strand
GACAGGAATGAATACCGAACTCGGTAAAATTGCCGCGCTTTTACAAGGTGTAAAAAATCAGCCGACTTCACTCCAACAACGACTGGCGCATTTGGGAAATGTGTTAGTTATGGGTGCATTAGCGATCGTCGCCTTGACGATTATCGGTGGGATGTTGCCGGACTTGCTCCGAGGCTCATTTAATCTGACTACCTTAAAAGAACTAGTCAAAACATCTCTAAGTGTGGCTGTAGCTGTGGTGCCCGAAGGATTACCCGCCGTCATCACCATCACCCTGGCAATGGGTACCCAACGAATGGTAAAACGCCAAGCCCTGATCCGCAAACTCCCAGCAGTAGAGACACTCGGCGGGGTGACGATTATTTGTTCTGACAAAACGGGCACCCTCACCCAGAATAAAATGGTGGTGCAACAGGTAGCTACCTTGAAGGCTGAATATCAGATTGGGGGCGATGGCTACATTCCCAACGGTGATTTTCAACTCAATGGTAAATCAGTTGAGCCACTTGTCGATCCAGCTTTAAAAGGTTTACTCTGGGGCTGCGCTCTCTGCAATGATGCGGTATTGCAGTATGCCGATAATCAGTGGCAAATTTTGGGAGATCCGACAGAGGGAGCTTTACTAGTACTCGCTCACAAAGCCGGAATTGAAGCCACCGCCCAGAGTTATCCGCGCGTTCAAGAATATCCATTCGATAGCGACAGGCAACGGATGAGCGTCATCTGCGAACAACCCCCATATTACCTATTATTCGCAAAAGGATCGCCCGAATCAATCCTCGATCGATCCACCCATACTCTCGTCGAAGATCGGTATGCTGAATTGACAGAGATCGATCGACAAACAATCCGCGCCCAAAACGCCCGTCTAGCGACTAAAGGGCTGAGAGTTTTAGGTTTTGCCTATCGCTATTTTCCCCACCTTCCTGACGCAGATAAAGCCGAATCGGAGCTACTTTGGGTCGGTTTAGTCGGAATGCTCGATGCCCCGCGTCCTGAAGTTCGAGCTGCTGTAGACACCTGTAAAACTGCGGGAATTCGGACGATGATGATTACAGGCGATCATCCTCTGACTGCGGGGGCGATTGCTACCGATTTGGGTATTGCTCCGGCTGATAGCCAAGTTGTCAGCGGCAATGAAATCGCGCAGATGGATGATGCAACTCTAGGGCAAACGATCGATCGAATCAATGTTTATGCCCGTGTCGCCCCCGAACATAAATTACGCATCGTCAAAGCCTTGCAACAACAGGGCGAACTAGTTGCCATGACAGGAGATGGAGTGAATGATGCCCCCGCACTGAAACAAGCCGACATCGGCGTAGCAATGGGGATTACGGGTACTGATGTCAGTAAAGAAGCCAGTGATATGGTGTTATTAGATGATAATTTTAGTTCGATCGTCGCCGCCGTCGAAGAAGGGCGGATTGTCTACACAAATATTCGTAGGTTTATCAAATATATCCTCGGTAGCAATATCGGTGAAATCCTTACCATCGCCGCTGCTCCGCTGATTGGGTTGGGTGGTGTGCCCCTGTCTCCACTCCAAATCCTGTGGATGAATCTAGTCACCGATGGAATTCCTGCTCTGGCTTTAGCCTTGGAACCAGGGGAAGCAGATGTGATGAAAAGACCACCATTTCAGCCGAGTGAAAGTATATTTGCTAGGGGTTTGGGTGCATATATTATCAGGATTGGACTAGTGTTTGGGATTGTGACGATCGGATTAATGAAATGGGCTTTCGATCGAACTCATGCAGTCGATTATCCTGGCGATCCCGATACCTGGAAAACGATCGTCTTTACCACCCTCTGTATCGCCCAAATGGGTCACGCTTTAGCTGTACGCTCCGTCAATAAACTCGTTATCGAAATTAATCCATTTAGCAATCCACTCTTGCTGTGGGCGATTCTGGGAACAATTCTATTGCAGTTGGCGGTGGTTTATATTCCACTATTGCGATCGTTTTTTGGTACCCATCCCTTGAGTTTATTTGAACTGGGAGTCTGTTTTGGTTGTAGCTTACTGATATTTATCTGGATTGAAGGGGAAAAGTTATTTGTACGGTGGTTTCGATCTAAAAGTTGAGATTAGTAGATTGCGATCGTGTCATAGCAATCTACTACTTACGCGGGCGACCAGTTAGTAAGCAATATTGACATCTAATGCCTAAGTTCACCCGAGACCTTATTCGGTGTACTTTTATTTTTACAAGATGAGATCATTTATAACCCAATTTTTATTATGCTTGCTTCTGTAGCAATCATAGACAAGAAGGTCGTTGCGCGTATCTGGTGGTAATTCAATTCTTGGAATATAAAATGTTGTTATGTCACAATTTATTACATTTATATCAAAGTTTTCATTTAGGTATGCAGATAACATACCGTCACCGTTGAATAAGTTGAAAGGGCCAAACCTGACGCAGCACATTACTATGTTTGCTGTAACTGCATAAATGCAATTTAGCAATGTTGCGAGACTGAAGTTTAGATCTCGATCATGCTTTGTTTTATTGTAAGCATCATACCAGGCAAGTGATTGAGTTGGATTGGACGCACTCCAATTATCAAAAGGGCTGAATACATTGATATTTGGGTAGTTGCGCAACTTAACAGAAAAATCTTTCAAGTGGCACGCGCCATTAACTCTTACATAATCATTTGTCGTGAATGATTTTCCATTTTGCGGGTTAATTGCTGCTCGTTTTAATAATGCGCCCCAATGATTTTCAACTTCAGTGCAAGCAAGAAGAATGAGTTCTCTTGATTTATGGCTATACGACTTTAAGCCATTTTCACTAGGCTCAATATATAGCAACAACTCATCCAGCCTTTGTATTAGTATTTTTAAGCCTTGCTGAGAAGAATATTTCTCATGCCCTTCTATTTTTAGGCCATCAAAAATATCATCATTGTAATAAAGTGACGGCCTCCATACGCCTGAAATTGTATGCCCAACTTCAATTTTTAGGCTTTTTATATTTTCAGCTCCAAATGTTTTTTCTACCCAATTGATTAATGTTTCATTTTTTTTCTCAGTTACAGTAAGACCAACTGAAATAATGAATAACTCTTTCTTTCCGTAAATGTGAACAAAATGGGTATTCGTTTCATAGGCATAACCATATGGCTGTGAGACATGCAAATCTTCAACCCAATTTGGAAGGGTGGTTTTTGTGTTGTTATAGCAAATGCCGTTCATGGCCAAACACCTGTCTTAAGCACCTAGACTACTTATTATACGGAAACTTTCCGCCTATTCCCTGGAAATAGGGTTGATATCCAGAAAAATATTGATACAAAGCCTGATGTTTTGTCGAGACTTTATGAATATCACCTCAGATGGGGATATTATCTGTCACTGAATATCACCAAAAGCCGTTGCGATCTTGACATTCATAGTATCATACGGATTTTTTCAGACTCCGCGCCCCAAAATGGTAAACTGCCTGATGTCCAATGCGGATAAACCAGGTTTGAGCATCGGGGACTCTGGTAAGAAGATGTTCTGATGCGGTAACAATACTATCGGCGATTTCAAAGGCTCCGGTTTCGATATCGATCGCCACAATCTTACCGCGATCTGTTTCTTCAACTTGCGATCGAATCTGTGACTCATAAAGTGCATCACCGCGTTGAGCAAACTCTTCCTTGCTATATCGGGGCTGTCGGATTGCCATAGATTTGACCTTATTTCCACGCTGCTCCTACATTTTAACTCGTTCGCGGAGCGTCCGCTTTGCGGAATCGGTAGGGATGGTTTATATCGCTCCCTGAAGCCTTTGTTGATGCTTGGGCGGCATTTCTTGCAATGCCCATGAATTGCCATCGGGGTCACTGAAGTAAGCGTATTTAATGCCCCCTGGGTATTCGTCAACCTCGCTCACCTCAACGCCCCGAACTGCAAGTGCTTCGCGAGCCTTGTTTATATCCGCTACAACCAGATGCAGTCCCTTGACCGTTCCAGGCTGCATTTTATCGCCCAAACCAGTTCCGATGACAATCGAACACGCAGATCCCAGCGGTGTTAGTTGGATAACTCTCATCGTTTCACTAGGCCGAACATCATGGTCTAGGTTAAATCCAACCTTTTCAACATAGAAGGTCTTGGCGCGGTCAACATCAGAAACGGGTATCGGCACTAGCTCAAGTTTCATATCCATCTTTATTCTTGCTCCTTCAGGCTCATTTATACTCTACACGGATAAGATTCGGTTTAAATATTTGCCGCAAGTTTTAGTCGGACTATCGCTGAGTGCATCGCCAACAACCGTCGCACAATTTGGTCGATCTCCAAATCTAGAATGCTATAGTCGATGACTGCTTGACGAATTGGTGTATTGCCTCGTTGGCGAAGCCTCTCCCCTGGAGAATCGATTTCTAGTTCGCTTATTCGGGCTGTTCGTAATGCTTGTAAGTGGGGTTGTATTCTTCGGAGCATTGCCTCTAGATCGGGCAAAGGTGGTGGGATAATTTCCTGCTCGACTGCATCAGCCAACTGCTCTAACACTAGCGAAATTTGGCTGACAAAGGTTGCTAATTCTGGCAGCGGTACCGTCAATCTAAAGTGTTCGAGATGTGCGGCTAAGACTGTGATGGCACTGGTAAAACGTCCTAGATATACGAGCAGCGTCATACTTGGCTCGACTAATTCTGGGTGCATTTTCGGTTCGCGGAGCAATCCTTGGAATGAGGCTTGGGCATTGCCGATCGCCAGTCCAGTTTGTCGCCGTTGAGCGATAATCCTCGCGTCATAAGTCTCTGTTCCCTCATAAACAGACATCACTAAAGTAGATTTGGGACTCTCTCAAGGCAGTGGCGAGTTGACTGGGAAACCTGTCGCGTTCCCAATTCGGCCAGATAAAGTAATGACTTGCGAATGCCAATCCCGCGCCAATTAAGGTATTCAATACGCGAACCTCAGCAAATTGCCAACCTGTAGAATTACTGGTATCGGTAATCAGCAAGATAAATATCGATAAGAACACCACTGAATAGCCATAGTTGAAACCAATTAGGGCAACGCCAAAAAATACTGTGATGACAATAATGATGTCTAATACTGGCTTACTGGCGATCGCAACTAAGAGAATAGCGGCTACTACCGCTCCCAAAATTGTCCCACCAACTCGCTGGAAAAATCGCTGGAAAGTTCCGCCCAAATTTGGCTTGAGGACTAGCATTGTAGTTAGAGTAATCCAATACCCCATTGGTAAATTGGTAATACTATACAAAATTACACCGACACTAAGACTGACTCCCAGGCGAAGGGCGTGGCGAAAGATTGCTGATTCTAAGGTGCAGTTTTCTCTAAGTAAACTTAACAGCGATTGCCGTTCGGTTTTAATTAATAGCAGTGGTTCTGCATGACGTTGACTAATGTTGCTGGGTTCTAGCAGCGATTTAGCTGACTGAGCGGTATATTGTAGTTGCTCGATTCTCCAAAGGAGAGGCTCCGCCAACGGTTTTGCGATCGTTCGGACTAAGCTTCCTAGAGCAACGAGCTGTGTGTAGTCTGTTTCCTTCCCCACGCTTGCCTGTTTTAGCGCATCCAGCAGTAAATGTTGTCGTTCCTTTAATGCCTCATAGATCCGGCTGAGATTACCGAGATCGATGCTAGCAGACTTACCAGATATCACTTTGGCGATCGATCGAAACACGATCGACATTTGGGTAAGGGTATCATCTATTAAGTATTGAACCGATCGATATTGCTGCTGATGGGAGTGAGTTTCGAGTAATTCTGTGAGGGCAATTACCGAGCCGAGCAACCGATCTCCATCCTGAATTAGCACGAGTAACTGCTCGCCCATCCAACTTTGTGCGGACTGCCCGATTCGGGCGGTACCTAATGTCATGCGGGCGGTTTCTAATGCTTTTCTAACGTCTAGAATATTTTCAGTTGAGGCTGCTTCACCTGCAAATGTCTGAAGGTAATTGGCAAGAGCATTAAAGCACTCAGCTACCGCAATTCTGAGCAGATCGTAAGGTTTAAACGGCCACATTACTAGAGAAAGTAGCATCGCCCAGCCACCAGCAATTAGACATAATAGCGATCGCATCAATGCTACATTTAAGTCTCCTGGTAGAGCGATCGTCGAAATAAATGATGTTCCAACCACTAAACCGACATTGGCACCAGTATTCCCGCATAGCGACGCAAACCCTGAAGCCAGTCCCCACAAAAATGTTAGCACTATGGCGAGGATGGGGATGCTAGCAACTAGAGTACCGATAAATACCGAGATAGTTATGCCTAGAGTGGCGTTGGCGTAGCCTCTCTGCAAGAGAATCGCCATCGCCTTAGCTTTAATCTGGTAAGAGCCAGCAACGTTGGCTAAATTGACAAAATAAGCGATTAAACCAATAAATAATCCGCTTTCTCTTTGGTTAATTAGTTGACCAATTAACATCGGGATTCCCAATGACAATGCAGCTCGCAAGCCATTCGCGATTGCTGGTTTTCCTGGTTCTGACTGGATGAGAAAGCTGAGAAAGTTATTTCGATTTAACTGCATTGTTTTTGTGGATGAAACACGAATAATAGAACTCATATTCCGCACGATTCAATCGCTGACTAGTCTATTCTGAAGTACTTCTAAATTTATCGGCAATCCGCTTAATAAACCCCGCAATCGGCACAGCTAGTAGGAGTCCGAGCAGTCCTCCCAATTGAGATCCCTTCAGTACGGAAATAAAGACAACGGCTGGATTGAGTCCAGTCATACCACTCATCAATCGAGGGGCAATTGCATTCTCAATAATCTGACCGACTATAATTGCCACTATCAAAACTTTTAGCCCTATCCAAATGTTTTGGAGAGCCAATAGTGAGCTAATTACAATAACAGTAAGGGTGCCACCAAAGGGAATCAAACTGGCAAATCCAATCGTCAATCCAAATAGCAATCCAAACGGAATTTGTAGAAGTAAAAACACAGTCATCAGGGAAATGCCTTGGATGGTCGAGACGATCGCTTGACCTGCAAAATAGCTCTGAAAACTTTGTCTCAATGAGTCTTGAATCCGCTCGTTCCAGGTTGCAGGGAGCCAACTCCACAATCCGTTCCACAATGATTTGCCACTAAACACTAATAAAATAGTTAGCACCAGAATCAAGAGCAAATTTAAGGCACTGTTAATCGTATCCAAAGCCAAGAAGATCGCTTTGCGTGATGCTAATTGTAGGGTTTGAGTGACTCGATCTGTTAATCCTGCGGTTAGATTAGTAAGATCGATCGGAATGTTTTGGAAGATCGGGAGTGTACTAAGGTTAGAAACTTGTTGTTGTGCTGCTGTCAGCCAAGCTGGTAGACGGTTGACAAATTCTTCCAACTGTCGAAACACGATCGGTAATAGCCCAAAACTAATCGTTCCCACTAAAAGGATTGCAATAACCAGAACTAACCCAATTGCTAAAGCTCGTGGTAGTCCGCGTCGTTCTAAAAAGGCGATCGGATAGTCTAGTAAAAACGTCACCAAACAAGCGGCAATGACGATGCTCGAAATCGGTTGCAAGGAATGATAAAGTAACAAAGTTAGCCACCCGTTCAGAAAAACTAACGGGAACGTCAAGCTAAATTTGAGCCATTGGGGTAGTTTTTGGTAGGAGAGCATTTGATATCGAGCATTTTGGAATAGTCAGCGGTTTTAGCTATGCGGCAATCAAGGCTACACCAACCATTATTCCAGATAAGAGGAGAACAACATTGACAGCGCAAAACTCCCGATAAATGTCAAGCTAGACAAGTTTGTATCTTGAGTTTGATGTGCTTCAGGGAGGATTTCTTCGACGATCGCGACAATTAAAGTGCCTGTGGTAAATGCGAGTACAATGAGCTTGAGCAAATCGCCTTGCCCGCGCAATCCCCAATAGCCTAGCGTCGCCCCCAGCCACACCGGAATCAGAAATGCAGCTAGCAACCAAAATCTCAGTTTGCGCGGCATATTCTGACTCTTAAACTCGGCATTAGTCACAAAACCTTCAGGAATATGCGCCACAACTCTGGCTGATGCTAGCACCACACCTAGATGCGGTGAGATCGTCAAACTGGTACCAATTAATAAGCCATCACCAAATAGATCGATTGACATACTTAGAAAGATTACCCAAGCAACTGTACTCCCCCCTACACCGCGCAATCGATTTTTATCTAAGTTGAGCATTTGATTTACCCATACAAAGAAAGCCCCTCCTAAAAACAACGATAGGATCGTCGCCCAAGCAGGTTTAGCAATCAAAACTCTAGGGATTAATTCGGTAGATACGATCGCCAAAAGTACACCAGCCGCAGCGTGTAGAGCTAGTCCTAATGTTTGCTTTGATAGTGGTAACGCTTCCGCGATCGTTGCACCAATAAAGTTACTAATCACGGGTAAAGCTGAGAACATGAGCACGAATAAAAACTCTGGCATAATTGTTAGGCTCCATTATTTTTAGCCTACTCATTTTCATTTTTTGACACTGATAACATTGCTTCAATCTGCGGATTTGCCCATGCTGCGGCAATGCTAAAAAATTCAGGATCGTCATTGACACATTCCAGCCGCGTGTGAGTCACAGTTGGGTACTGACGTTGCAAAGACTCGATCGCATCTTCCACATCAAGAATAGTTTCATAATTCTCAGTCACCCATCCCAATGGTTTAAATACAATAGTTTTGGCACCCGATCCAATGAGACTTTTTGCAGCTTGTTCGAGATTGGGTTGCGACCATTTAATAAATGGCATATCATGATTTATCCAGCCGATCGAGATTAATGGATATTGATGCTGTAATTGTGCTTGGACTCGATCGAACAAAGCTTGCCCATCAATTACGCCAGTTAACAACCCATTAGCTTGTTCGGGGCCACCATGAACGGTTAAGATGATACCAATCTGCGACTCAAAACAGCCACATGTAGATAGCTGATTTAGAGATTCCTTAATCTGACGCACTAGCAGATCGATGTAGATAGGTTCAGTTGCAAATGCGGGAATATATCGAATTGCTTTGAATGGCAGATCTTCAGATTCATTTGCAGCAATAACTTCATTAACTTGCTCGATCGCTATTTTGCCAGTAAATGCAGAATCGACTACCAGCAAAGGAAAAACCAGTAAGTTTTCAAAGCCTCGCTCGATAATCTCGGTCACAACTTCTTGGACAAAAGGTTCGCAAAAATAAAAGCCTTTGAACACTTGCACCCGATCCCCCCAGCGGTCTTGTAACTGCTGCTCGATGCCAATCCGTTGTTTTTCAAACATCTCATTTTCAGGGGACATAAAATGATGATGTTTGAATCCAAAATTGTACCAATCTTGCAATCCTAACAGCCAGCCAGCCGCCGGATATAGCCACTCTGGAATAGAGACAAATTGTGATGCAATATACTTAGTTGCAGCTTGGTTATAAGTACTCAGATCGCGGTAAGATTCTACTTCGCCATACCCTGTCAGTAATACGGCAACTCGCGTCGGCTCTGCTGAATCATCTTGGTGAGACGCGACGGGATGTGTTGTTTGAGATTGAGGACTAATCATTATTTTTTGCCCAAGTAGATTGCCAACAAATTCAGAAAAATTATCGACCGATTCGCATCCCAATTAATACGTTGTAGCAAAAGCCAATCAGAGCTAAAACTAACAGCAAATGAATTAAGCTACCACCAATGTGAATTGACAATCCTAATAACCAAAGACCGAAAAGTATAACAACACCAGTCCAGATGAGATTTAACACATTTTCCTCTGATTATGATTCGTGATAAAAAATGAATTTAACTAGTGAAGCAGCCAGATAACTCAAGAGAGCGTAAGCAACGATCGCGATCGCAATATTGACATCAAATATATATGCCCCACCACCAAAAGTTGGGCTGATAAATAAGGTGGAAAATGGAGCGATAAAGGGCGCAGATAAATTATTGATTAATCTAGCAAATTCATTTTGAGGGTTAGCTGCAAACAACCGCAGTAAGAACCTTACACCTAGTAATATTTCTAACGATCCTACTAGCCAGAAAATAGTATTAAGTATCCAAACAAAGGGAGTGTTTAATCGAGCGGCTCGTAGCCGTTTCTCTTCTTGGCGAAGTCGGAAAGCTTCTTCGTCATGTTGGAGATCTTGTCGCCGTTCGATGTTGGTATCATCCTGCCTGTCGTGGCTCATTTTTAAACCTCGCTATTTGTATTTTCTTGACCCATGTAGCCCATTCTAAAAATGGAGATTTAGGTAGGGGCAATGTCTTGTCGGTTTTTTATTCTGGGGGAACCCCAGAATAAAACCGCCGCTTCATGAATTGCCCCTACCTAAATCTTTACTAGAACATCCAATCTACTTCGAGGCGATTGTCCACAGTGGAGACACCTGGCTCAGACCAAGCAACTCGTTCGGCTTCGTCATACTCGTTGTAGTTGCGAACTTGACCGTGGAGGGTGACGTTATTGCCAGAAGTTTCCACACGGATGTGTTGAGCATCCAACATCGCACTGCGTTTGAATGCAGATTTGATGTCAGTTTCGACAGCTTTTTTGGTCACTTTGGGCGAGATGGAGATTGAATTAGTTACTCCTTTGACACCCGCCATTTGCTTGACCAGACCGCCAGCGGCGTTCTTTTGGTACCACCATTCCACTTCGCCATCTAGGGTAATCCAGCCATCACGGACTGTTGCCTGAACGGTTCCGTTGGGAATTGTCGTAGACCATTCGATTTGATTTATCGCGGCTGCGGCAATATCAGTGTCGGTGCGGTGGTAAGAAGCTGGTAGCTGGATTTCGATGTCATCGGCGATCGCTTTGACACCTGCAACCCGTTTGGTAGCATGTACGGCTTCCCATTTCTCGTTATAGCTAGTGGCATAGCCATTGAGTGTCACCGTCCCGTTTTTGGCTATTACGCCGATGTCTGAGACTTTGACGCTGGGATCGTATTTGAGTTCGGACATCACATCTTTTTGTAATTCTGTGTCAGTTTTTTCAATGGTACGTTGCATGTTATTTATGGTTTTGTTTGGTAATTGTTATTGAAAGGAAATAGACTAATAAAATAGCAACAAAGCTGGGATTTAAAGTCTATCGAGGCAAGTTATGAACAGTTGTTTCACTACCTACCCTAAGTGAAAAGAGGATCGTATTATTCACTGTTGTTTCTATTACTAATCCCCACTTGTATACCACTTGACGGCGAGATGATCTTCCACTGAAAATACGCCTTGAGCAGCCCAGGCAATGCGTTCGGCTTCTTCACGCTGGGCAAGCGTCCGTACTGTGCCGTGGAGGATGACCTTGCTACCAACAATCTCGACGCGGATCTTGCTGGCATCTAACATGGCATTGCGATCGATCGCCGCTTCAATATCCATGCCAACTGCGGGGATTTTATCGGTGGATTTAATCGAAATTGAATTTGATACTCCATGAACGCCTGATATCGATCGCGTGACGGTTTCCGCTGCATTCTTTTGATACCACCACTCCACCTCACCTTCGAGGATAATCCAACCGTTTCGCACCGTTATCTCAACAGTTCCTTTGGGAATTGTGGTAGACCATTCAATTTTGTGGGCAGCGGCGGCGGCGATCTCTCCGTCGGTGCGGTGATTGGCATCAGGGATATGAAGTTCGATGTCGTCGGCGATTGCTAACACTCCTGCCACGCGTTTAACTGCGTGGACGGCTGCCAATTTCTCGTCAAAACTGGTGGTGTAACCATTGAGTGTGACAACGCCATCTGTGACTAATACGCCGATTTCTGTGACTTTGAGACTGGGATCGTATTTGAGTTCGGATAGCACATCATTTTTGATTTCTGTATCGGTTTTGCCTAGAACATTAATCATTTTGTTTTCCTAGTTTTTAGCGATCGTTGATGAATCAAATATTCAATTTGGCAGTTACGATCGCGAGTTTATTACCTAACTGCTCATTCGTAAATTTTAGTTATTGTTCGATCGCCTATTCTGCGATTGTCAGTTAACTTACCCAACTATTAAAGCCTGGGTAATGAGGTAATTCCTGGGTATTTTCTGCCGAAGATAGGAAGTGAATACCGTTGGCAGCACCCACACGGATGGAATCACCAGGATCGATAAACTCATCGGTGACTGCATCGGTAGGCAGATCCATACCGCTCGCAGGTGTCCCCATTGCCATCAAATGGCGATCTAGTCCAACCGCGTGTTCGCCGACAGCCTGAACCAGAATCAATGCTCGGACTTGTGGGGAACGGATATAAAAAGCGTGTGCTTTGCCTTGAGGGAGAAAGACCATTTCCCCCGCAGTTACGACCATGACCTCACTATCTCCACAGTAGAATTCCATTACGCCCTCAAGCACGTAATACGTTTCATGCTCCCACTCGTTCATATATGGAGGTGGCTCGTTACCAGGTTTCGCTCGGTACTCAATCATTGCGTCGCGACCCCCCGAATCCTCGCCCTTGACTAGGAAGGAAAATAAACCGCCCTTGTAGAGTGTGGTCGATTCGAGTGTAGATCCGCGCTTATATGCGACTGGCAATGCTAATTTAGTTTGTGTCATGATTTTCTTTGTTGTTTGTATTTAGTAGCTTCGAGACTTTGTTGGTGTTAGCGTAGCCTACCGTAGGCACAGCGTCTGCCTCGTGCCGAAGCCTCAAGAGAAGAGAAGATAAGACTCTCCCATCGGAGCATCGCATCGCCAACGATTTGAGTTTCTAGACTCTCCTTATCCTGAATCGTTGGCGTACTCTCTCTAACAGAGAAACGTGGCTACGCCAACGCAGTGAATTTATTAAATAATCGATCGCACTACTCCCCCCTCCACTCGCAGAGCAGCACCGTTAATCGCAGAAGCTAAAGGACTGACAACAAAGGCGACCAATGCGGCAACTTCAGACGTTGCCGCAAATCTTTGAATGAGAGAAGATGGGCGCATCTTGGTAAAAAACTCTCGCTCAACTTGTTCGGGGGAAAGATGTTGCTCCTTCGATAATCCTTGGATAAAGTCTTCTACGCCTTCAGAACGAGTTGGCCCCGGTAATACTGCATTAACAGTGACTTGGCTGCCTATAGTTGTTTCCGCCAAACCTCGACTCACCGACAATTGTGCTGTCTTGGTCACGCCATAGTGAATCATTTCGGCGGGAATATTTAAGGCAGATTCACTAGAGATGAAAATGATTCGTCCCCAATCTTGCGCGAGCATCAGTGGCAAGTAATGGCGCGAGAGCCGAATCCCGCTCATCACATTCACGTCTAGAATGTGCAGCCATGTTTCATCAGAGATATCTGCAAAAGCTTGGGAGCTATAAATTCCCAAATTATTCACTAAAATATCGACTGATGGCACCTGTTGAATCATTGATTCAACTCCAGCTAGTGTGCCCAGATCGGCAGCAATGCCCTGAAGATGGACATTTGGGGCACTTTGCTTAATTTGGTCGTTGGCGTAGCCTCTCAGTTTGAGAATCGCAGCGTTTACGCGCTCTTGCGTTCTTCCATTCACAACGACCGTTGCTCCTTCTTGGGCGAGGGTGGTAGCGATCGCCAGTCCAATTCCACCTGTCGAACCACTGATTAATGCGACCTTGCCTGATAGTTTGAGATCCATACTTTCTTTAACCAAATAATGTATGAGTGTTCTGAATTTCTAACTCGATCGGCTGCGATTTACTCCAACTTCACCACCATCTTGCCGATGTTTTCTCCTTTAAATAAACCGAGGAACGCGCTCACAGCTTTGTCGATTCCCACCACAACTGTTTGCTTATTTTTCAACTTACCATCACGAAAATAGTCACCGACTTCCCGCTCAAATTCAGCATGATGACCGAGCCAATCGCTAACAATTAGCCCTTTCATCGTTAATCGTTTGGTAGTGATATTAAACAGATTGCTCGGCCCAGGTTGGGGCATTGCCGTGTTGTAACCAGAGATGCCGCCACAGGCGATAATCCGTCCATTCACGCGCAAAGCTGAGAGTGCGGCTTCGAGCATTTCACCGCCGACATTATCGAAGTAGACATCAATCCCGTTTAGGGCGGCTAGGTGCAATCGTTCGGCGAGCGAGATCGTCGGAATTAGCGGGTCATGTTTATAATCAAAGGCGACATCAAATCCGCAATCTTGCTCCAAAAATTCGACTTTCTCAGGCGAACCCGCCGAGCCAATGACCTCACAGCCGCGCAATTTCGCCAGTTGCCCAGCGACATTTCCCACCGCGCCAGCAGCTCCCGAAATAAAAACAATATCCCCAGCTTGGACATCGACTAAATTCAATCCCGCCCAAGCCGTCAAGCCCGTGATGCCAAGGGCACCAAGATAAATCGACGGTTCGATCTCGCGGCTGACTGGGTGCAATTGTTGCGGTGTAGCCATAAAGTATTCTCGCCAGCCAAAGTTGGAAGTGACGAGATCGCCTGGTTTGAATTTTTCAGCGTGGGACTCAATTACCTCGCCGACTGCGCCACCATCCATCGCTTTGCCTAGCTCGAATGGTGGCACATAAGATGGGAGATCGTTCATCCGACCGCGCATATAGGGATCTACCGATAGATAGAGATTGCGAACGAGTACCCACTCATCTTTTAGTAGCTCTAGTTTGGCTTCGACCAGGGCAAAGTTAGCTGCTGTGGGCAGCCCCTGCGGGCGGGAGACTAGCTGAATCTCGCGACTGATTAGATCTGGCATAATTTTCTCCAATAAGGCTTCATAGACTAGTATTGAGTTGCTCGAACGAGTGCTCTGGTGTGAGATCGCGATCGATCTGTCGGGACGGAAGATCGACCAATTGTTTGAAGTGTAAATAAGCTTCTTCTGGCGTGAGTTGCTGGGCAGTTTCATCGGGGATATAAAATTCCCAACTATCAGGAAAGTGCCGCACAACAAAGCTGGGAATTAATCCCATTAGCAATGCCGTTTCTCCCAATTTTTCGGCTCGTGCTGCAAGGGTGATTTCATCGGTAAACTCAGCATGATTCATTTGGATTTTCCTCTAATAATTTTGTTTACTTAAAGACTTGATGCTACTTGCAATTTACTTGTCGCTGAACATCAAGCGAACATGGCTGCATAATCGTAAGCGAAGGTATCAAAGCTGCGCGGTGCTGTACCAGTCGCATCCTCTACACCACTTGCGACAGCCGCCGCTTCGCCGCGCTCATAGTGAGCATAATCCTCTACCAGTCCGTCAGCCTGCGATGACTGGCATTCCCATCCCAGTCATCGCATCGCGCATCACGAACGGCGGGACATCCACAAAGGCGACCGAGTGCCCTAGAGCCAACGAGAGGTGTGCGGCGATCTGGGCATGGGTGAGTGCTTGTGGCCCCGTCAGATCGTAGATCTTCCCTTCGTGTCTTGCTGTCAGCGCAGCCACAGCTACCGCCGCGATGTCGCGCACGTCAACCATTCTGACTTTGGCATCACCCGCCGCTGCGTAAAAAGCGTTTTTTTCCTTGATGGTCGATCGGAAACCCAGAAAACCCTGCATGTAGAGATTGGGTCGCAGGAATGTATATGCCATGCCAGATGCCTGGATCGCTGATTCGACGGCTGCGTGATAACGCAAATAGCGCACGGGTGAGTTTTGGTTGGCGTGTAATTGGGAAAGCTTGACGATCTGTTCGACATGACTATGCCGCGCCGCTTCGACAAAGGCAAGTTGCTGGGCTTCGGCGCGATCTGTCGAGTTGGTGAGCAAAAAAGCGCGATTCACGCCGTCTAAGGCGGTTAGCAGCGTTTCAGGAACATCGAAGTCACCTTCGACTAGCTCGATCTTTGACGGCTCGACGGCGTAGCCTTGTGCTTGGAAAATTGAGTGAGCTTTATGGATGTCGCGCACCATCGCCCGCACGTAAATATTCTGTGCCGCCAGTAGTTTGAGGATTTGGATGCCGTTGCCACCAGTTGCGCCAGTCACGAGGATTGTTTGACTTGAATTTGCCATGATTCACCTTGTCAATTGAATGTTTTTTACCGACAAACTTATTACTTAATCAAAGCTTGATGTTCTCGTTCGAGATGTTGATGGAGCCGCAAATCAGGAGCCTCGTAGGAGGTTTGTGATAATTGGGTTTGAAGATCGATCGCATGAACTCCAATCAAGTTTGGCAATACGATATTTGCCGCTCCAACGCGAGTGGCAGGGCCGATGCCGATCGATCTCATCCCGGACGCGATCGCCGCTGCAATGCCGACAGTGGCATCTTCAACCACCACACAGCGATCGGGTTCGAGTCCTAACTGTTTAGCAGCATATAGAAACACGTCTGGGGCTGGCTTGGGACGTGTGACGCTATCCCCATCTGCAATCGCATCCACCAGATTACCAATCCCTAATTTCTCAATTACAGTACGCGCATTTTTACTAGCAGAACCGATCGCGATTTTGAGTCCCGCTTGTCGGAGTTCTGTTAATAAATCGACGGCTCCTGGAAACATATCCTGGGGGGTAATGCTTTGAATCGATTCCTGGTAGTAGCGATTTTTACGCGCCATCATCTCCTGAAGTGCGGCTTCTGAGTACTGATTGTCGCCGACGATGTGCATCAGCGATTCTCGGCGAGCTACGCCGCGCAGGGCTTCATTTGCCTGCCTATCGAAGGGCAGTTTTTCTTCATCAGCCAGTCGTTGCCAAGCTCGGTAATGATATTCGGCAGTATCGGTTAGTACCCCATCGACATCGAAAATGTACCCCTCAATTGCTGGAGCTGGAGCCAATGCAGGCGATAAATCGAAGTTGTGCCAAGTTCCATGCCAGTTCAGCTTAAATTTGAGCCGAGTCCAAGTGGGCGGGAGATGGGGATTTGCGACGGGGGCACTATCCGTCAATTGAATACCTGCAAAGCCGAACACTACTGCTTGCCAGACACCGCCAGCAGATGCCGCATGAATGCCATCGGCGGTATTGTCGCGACTATCTTCGAGATCGACTAGAGCTGCCTGCATAAAATCTTTATAAGCATCTACAGATTTATCCAGACGGCTAGCGAGGATCGCGTGAATGGACGGACACAGGGAGGAGCCATAGGTGCTATCAGTGCGCGGCGCGTAGTAATCCCAATTCTTTTGGAGAATTTCAGTTGAGACTTCTGGTGTGTCTCGTAGCAAGTAGAGGAGCATCAGCACATCGGGCTGCTTGAGTACCTGCGTCTGATTCGTTTCGTCCATGCCGAGGACAGCTTGAATCGATCGAGATCGCGGTTCGTAGTCGTTTAAATTAATATCCTTGAGTTTAAAAAATCCCTCAAATTGCTCAATTAGTCCGGTTTTGGTATCCTTGGGTATGTACATTTGGGTGGTAGTTGCCTCCAGCCGCAACTGTCGCGCTGGCGTGGGATGTAAGCTGTTATGCAATTCGCTCATCCGCCCTGGAAAGTGCTGCTGCAACCAGGCATAGACAGCGATCGCTTTTTCTAGATGCCACTGCACCAGCCGATTGGTGTAGGCATTATTATTCACCTGCTCGTGGTATTCATCGGCTCCGATGACTCCGCAGATTTCATACCGTTCGCGTTTAGCATTCCAGTCCACCCGACTCATCCAGAACCGAGCAGTATCGAGGATGATTTCGGCTCCATAGTCGCGCATCCAGAGATCGTCGCCCGTTGCTTGCCAGTATTGCCAGATTGCATAGGCAATGTCCGAACTGATATGAATCTCCCTGTCGCGGCTCCATAATCGCACAGCTTCTGCATAGGGATCTTCTAAAATCGACCAGCGGGGGGTCATCTCGTCGCCAGTGGCGGCACTTTCCCAGGCAAACATCGCCCCTTGATACCCACTATTTGCGGCTTTACGCCGTGCTCCATCCAGGGTGTGAAAACGGTAGTTCAACAAGCTACGGGCGATATCGGGTTGTGTCAGGGTGAAAAATGGCAGGATAAAAATTTCGGTATCCCAAAAGACATGCCCCCGATAGCCCAAGCCCGACAGTGTTTTGGCGGGAACGCTGACTCGACTGTTATCTGAGCAGTCACCAGCGATGTGTGGACAGGCACTAATTAAGAGTTGAAACAGGTTGTAACGAACTGCCAACTGCGCCTGAATATCTCCCTCAATCTCGACATCGCTGTCTTGCCAGACTTGCTGCCACGCCTGCTGATGCGCGGCGAGTAGAATTTCATAGGCTGGCAGACTAGCCAATTTAGTTTGAGCGGCCCGCACGGGTAGTTCTACATCCTGGGATGTAAATAAGGTAACGACTTTTTCCACGCCTACAGTCTGCCCTGCTGTAGCAAGAAACGTAGTCGTCAAGGTGGGATAGTCGAGCGGGTTCGTCACCTGCAACACCGCATCGGAGCCAATCGCCGTCATTTTAGCCGCCATGCCGAGTTCGATCTGCGAACTGCGAGTGCGAAGTTGAAGCCAAATGCCGCGATCGATCTTGCCACGATCGATCTGCTCCCAATGGTCGAAGCCTTGACTGTCGGGATAACCATTGATACTAGATTGAATCTCAATTGTGCCATCAAAATCGATCGGCGTAATTTGGCACCGCAGCCCCAATACCTCACGATCTGCCAAACTAGCAAACCGATCGAACTTCAACTCTACGGTATTACCGATCGAGCTACGCCAGCGGATCGAGCGACTTAGGATGCCGTGCTGTAAGTCTAACTGCCGCTCGTAATGGAGGATTTTGCCGCGATCGAGTCGAAACCGATCTCCGTTGACTACAATCGTTAATGAAAGCCAATCAGGACAATTTGCTAGCTCGGTATAAACCCCAGGCACATCGTCATATACGCCATGTACTAAGGTGGCTGGCAAGGCATGAGGATAACCTTCCTCAAAGCTGCCCCGCGTCCCTAAATAACCATTACCGATCGTAAATACGGTTTCTCTAGCGCGTAATTTTGTAGGGTCGAATTCAGGTTCGATCAGCGTCCAGTCTGTGTAAATTAGGTTGCGAGGGCGGGTGAGAGTATTCATGCGGTTAGAGTAATAGGGCGGTAAATCAGTCGAATTTCGTAGCTCATCGAAATGAAAATGCTGCCATACTTAACACCCCATAACTATAGCTAGACTGAAGCTGAGTCGCTTTCGAGTCTTCGCCACTCGCACCAATTGCGACAAATAGCGGCAACAGATGTTCGGGAGTTGGATGATTGCGCTGGGCGTAGGGCGCGAGACGTTGATAATCAATTAGTGCCGATCGATCTCCAGCGATTACGGTGTGATTCAACCAGTTGGCAAACTCTGATACCCAAGCTGGCGGGAGAGCATCATCATCGTGTCCACCGATTTCCCTGAGATTATGAGTTGCAGTTCCACTGACGAGAATGAGTACACCAGACGATTACCTCCGGTAGGCTACGCCAACGTAAAGGGGCAATCGCTTGTCCCAGGCGCAGATGATAAGCTGGGTCTTTGCGCGGCTGAATCGATAACTGGGTAACTGGAATATCGGCAGCGGGATACATCAGCATCAGTGGTTCCCACGCACCGTGGTCTAACCCTCGATTTGTGACAACTTCACTGGCAAAACCTGACTCTATCAACAATCTATCGATCTGCTGTGCTAGTAAAGGAGCACCAGGAGCCGGATAATTCAGACGATATAATGCGGCTGGAAACCCACTAAAATCATGAATTGTCTCTGGCTGCGCTGCTGCACTAACGATCGGATCGGTAGTATTCCAATGGGCAGAAATCACCAGAATTGCTGTTGGTTTTTCCAGTTCCTGACCGAGCCGCATCAGCAAGTCACGAGTAGCACTGGGACGCAGGGGTAAATCTGGCGCACCATGAGAGATAAACAGAACAGGTATTTGTGACATAAAACCATCACTCCGATGTTTAATGAATGTGCTGTTGCTCCATCGCACGTTTTACAGATGGGTCTTCGCACCAATGATGATAAAAGCGATCTAGGTTGGGATACTTTGTAAATCCATTTGGCAAACTATTTGCCCAACGAACCATCGCAAACGCATAAGCATCAGAGATCGTGCGGCGATTTCCAACTACGAATTCTTTACCGTTTAAATGTCGATCTAAGTACTCATACATCCGATCGATTATTTGATAAGATGCTTTCTTTGTCGCTTGTTTGGCACGATCGCTACTATCGGTTGAGTAGCGTTCTGGTTTATAGAATGGAAAAAAAGCAGGGTGGAGATCGCCCGTCAGAAAAGCCATCCAGCGATCGAGATCGTACCCATCCTGCAACGTGCCATCATCGCCCAATTTAGCCGCTGGATATTTCCGTGCTAGATATTTGAGAATGGCATCGCCTTGAGTCATCACCTCACCATCACCATCGATAATCGCTGGAACTTGTCCTAATGGATTGATTTTGAGATACTCAGGATCGCCTAGTTTTACTTGTTGAAGTTCATACGGTTCACCAATCCATTCCAAGGCAATATGAGTGGCAAGGGCGCAGGTTCCAGGCGCGTAAAATAGTTTAATCATCGTTGTGTCACCTTAGCTAAGAATTTGTTCGAGTTCGATGAGATTGCCGTCTGGATCGCGAATACATGCGGTAATAAACCCGCCCGCTAGCCCTTCCTCTGGGTGTTGCCAAGGACTGCTGAAGATCGCCACGCCTTTGGCTTTCAACTGAACAATCGCATCATCCAGATCGGGCACGGCAAAGGTTAAAATAATCTTGGCATCGCGACGTTGGCGTAGCCTACCGGAGGTAATCGTAGGTTGCTGATTCGATTGAATCGATGTAGTCTTTCAATCTCGATCGATTGAGAATCGTAATTTTAGTTGCACCTGCATCAAATTCAACATATTCCTCATCATCATTGGCCAAAGAGACTTTCAAGCCTAAAATATCCTGATAGAAACGCTTACAATCTAGATAGTTTTGAACGTGCAATCGAGTGTAAATATATTTAAGATTCATCAGTTTCCTCTAGATTCCGTTGGCATAGCCTCTCCCTTGGAGAATCGGTTGAGATTGGCGACAGCCACTGATTAACATCGGGGCTAATGGTACAAAGTCCGCATAGGCGGACTTTGTAGCTAGTACAGCTTTAGGTGGACTTTGCATCATGAGCAGCGGTTTCAACCGCTGACCAAACCTAACGATGCCATATCAATTACAAAGCGGTATTTCACATCGCTCTTGACTAGGCGATCGTAAGCTTCATTTATCTTCTGAATGGGGATAAGTTCGATATCGGCGGTAATATTATGCTTGCCACAGAAATCCAACATCTCCTGAGTTTCCTTGATACCGCCAATCAGCGAACCGCTGAGACTACGCCGACCATAGACTAGGCTGCCCACATTCAGGGACAAGGGTTCTGGTGGTACACCGACTTGAGTGAGATTGCCATCGCGCCTCAACAAGAGCAGGTAGGCATTGATATCGTGTTTTGCAGACACGGTATCGAGAATGAAATGGAAACTATTGAGATGTTTTTTCATCTCGTCTGCATCCTTGGAATTAACGGCCTCATCTGCTCCGAGTCGTAGGGCATCTTCAACTTTGTTTGAGGAGGTGGTGAAGACGACAACATGTGCGCCGAAAGCTTTGGCTAATTTCACAGCAACGTGTCCCAGTCCACCAAGTCCGACCACGCCTACTTTTTGACCTTTGGTCACATTGTTATGACGCAATGGCGAGTAAGTGGTAATTCCAGCACACAGTAGTGGTGCGGTGGCGGCGAGATCTAAATGTCTGGGAATTTTCAGCACAAACGCTTTATCTACCACAATGCTCTCGGAGTAGCCACCGTAAGTAATTCCACCAGTGTGCTTGTCGGGAGAGTTGTAGGTAAATATTGTGCCAACTGTGCAGAATTGCTCTAGATCTTCCTTGCAGTTGGCACAAGTGAGACAGGAATCAACCATGCAACCCACCCCAACGGTATCGCCTTCCTTGAATTTGTTGACATCTTTGCCAACTTTTACGACTCGTCCGACGATTTCATGCCCAGGGACGCAAGGGTAGGTGGTACCCTGCCATTCGCTGCGGACGGTATGCAAGTCGGAATGACATACGCCGCAATAGAGAATTTCGATCTGGACATCATGTTTCCCAACATCACGGCGTTGAATGTTGAATGGTTCGAGTGGAGTCGTGGCGGTTTGGGCTGCGTAGGCATTGGTTTTCATATATGGCAATCTGTGATTATTTGGTTAGGTAAAACTCATTGCTCTATTCTGTTGTTTTACCGTCGAAGTGTTCATTGTCGGCTTGCGCTAATTACTTTGTTTTTTTCAACTAACATGAGTTCGACTGTCGCGATGAATAGCATTACTTAAATGCTTTAGCTAAAGCCTCAAACTCCACCATTAGTGACTTGTCATGAGGCGTTACAGGCGGAATCTTGCGATCGATATTAAGGAATTGATAAACCGCCATCTGCGCCACCCGCACTGAATATTCGACCGTAAACACCACATCTTCGGGAATCTCCACAAACTGACTGATGAAAGCGAGGTTGCGGGAATTGTGGGGAATCGGGATTGGTCGATCGATACGCAAGCGTGGCATAAACATACTGGTGATATACGGCATTCGGCAGGGGATACAGTTCGCCGATGCGACAGTATCTAGATCGAATCGCAAATGACCGCAGAGTTCTTGCAGGATTTCGGCACCATTACACTCAGCCATCGGTTTAGGGACGAAATTACCCACTCGATCGGGAAACAAGGCATATCCCCAGAACACCTGCACGTCGGCAGGTTGGTCGATAAAATGAGGCTGATGAGCCAGGACGATCGACATCAACCAGTTGGAATCTTTAAACGTCACCAATCCGCCAATTCCCGCCTCGTTACCGCTAAACTCGAACATCTTGTCAAAAAATGCCGGATTTTTGAGCGTGACAGTAAAAGACTCCCAGCAAGACTCGGCAATACTGCTATTAAATACAGCCGGATGCCCAAAACCAGAGTTTTCCGCTGCTAGCTTTTCCCAGAGCTGCCAACTGGTAGAATCCTGTTTAGTCAACTGTTTGGGCGCACTCGTCATCGAACCCAGACTCGAAGCATCAGTCATCGAGCCATTCTGGAGAAAAACTAGATCGCCATTTTCAACGGCAATGGTTTTACTTTCACCCAATTGCTGATAGTGAATACCTGTGACTACCAATTTATCTGTAGCGATATGTCGCTCTAGATCCGTTACTTGACAATCGACATAGAAATGTACATTTTGCTCCGCCAGCCAACTTTGCAAGGGGCGCACCAATGAATCGTATTGATTGTAGACAGTGCGCTTCACCCCAGCAAGAGTTTCAATCCGCGAGAATTCCATCATAAAGCGATGTAAATACCGCTTGAATTCCACCGCACTATGCCACGGCTGAAAGGCAAAAGTCGTCGCCCACATGTACCAAAATTCCGTCTCGAAAAAGCGTGGGGAGAGCCAATCGGTGATACAGCTATTACCCAACTCAGCCTCACCAGCCTCAGTTAGCCGTAATAGTTCCTGACGATCGTGCATCGAGAAGCCCATCGAACTGACAGGTACCTTCGCCCGCCGACGATCGATCAGCCGCGCCATTGCGTGTGACTTGTACTTTTCGTTAAACTCGATCGTTTCATCAAATACCGTTTTACCAGGTAGAGTCAACGAGGGAATCGACTTAAACAGATCCCAAGTACATTCATAATTATCAGTCGTCAACATCCGCCCGCCCCGCAAGGAGTAACCATCGGTGGGGTTTCCCGCTCCATCCAAACTTCCGCCCATAATGGGCTTGGCTTCGAGGATCGTAATATTTTCACCAGAGAATGCGCCGTCACGAATCATAAAAGCTGCGGCGGCTAAAGAGCCAATTCCACCACCTAACAAGTACGCTTTAGATAGATTACTCATATCAATTAATTCCTTAAAATACTTGGTTTTAGATCGAATTTAGATTTGATGAGTTGGGCGGACGATGATTTCATTGACATCGACATCCATCGGTTGCTCGATACGGCGGGCTGCTAGCATTAGTTTGGCTCCACTAGCAGCGAGTCGTTCGGCGGTAGCTGCGCCTAGTCCACTACTGGCTCCAGTGATGATAACCACTTTGTTTTGAATCTCAGACATATTGACTCCTGTGCGCGATCGCGTGTGGGTCGTGAAATCTACTCAACTCCGTTCTTTAAATTAAGAGCGCGTCGCTGTCCCGACGGCAGCATCAACATCCAAATGCCATCAAACAACAGGTCGATTCCAATTAAAGTACCAATTAGCCAAGCTGCGCTCAATAACGAGCTAGACCAAATACAAATTCCGAAAATAATGCTGCTGATGCCGCTGATTAACATCCACCACCAATTAGGGATAGTCCGCCGCATTTGCAACGAGAGCGACACTTGAATTATGCCTTGGACAAAAATAGTGCCCCCAACAGCTAATGTGAAGATAGTAAATACGCCAGAGAGCGGATAGATCGTCACAAAAATCCCAGCGATGAGATATAAGCTACCTAAAATCAGCTTCCAAAATACTTGACCGATCCCCCACGATTGCAAAGCATAAAAGATCTGAATAATTCCAGCGAGGATGAATATCAAACCAAAGAACAATGTCGCATCAAGAGCGGCTAATAAAGGGAAGATGACAGCAAAGATACCTAGCCCGATCGTGACGATCGCTAGCGGAATTAGCCAGCTAGAGCTAAAAAGTTTTGGTGTGATTTTAGGTGCATTAACGCTCATGATTTACCTCTCGATTACTAGGGAGCAACATAGTTTTTGGCTCGAACTATATCGGTCAAATTAGTAATGCTCGTTGGCATAGCTGCCGTGATGTGGCATCGCATTTAGTAACGTGCCCGTATCCCAATCCCCAACATGTCGAATCCCATTAATGAAAAATGTCGGCGTACTATCTACGCCGCTTTCTATCCCAGTTTTGATATCCTCTTGGATATGGCGCAGGTGATGCTCATTGTTGAGATCGCGATCGAATAGATCGCTATCTAATCCCAACTTTCGGGCGTAATGGAATATATTTGTCTCGCTTAAAGCAGATGGAAACTCAAACAAGGAATAGTGCATCTGCCAAAACTGATTCTGCGCTGCTGCTGCCTCTGTCGCTTCTGCTGCTCTCATCGCTTCTCGGTGCAGCTCGGTGAGTGGAAAATGTCGAACGACATAACATAATCGATCGCCAAGCTCGTACTGAATCTCTCGGACGATACTCACAGCTTGAGCGCAATAGGCACATTGATAATCGACGTATTCAACTAAGACGATCTGAGCCGCAAGCATTCCTTGGCTATGGTCGCGAGTTCCAACTGGCAGAACTAGATCTAAGGTAGTATTTGTGGAAATCATTAGTTCACCTATTCAATTAATAATTGTGTTGCTAGAAATTAATTTCTATGGTTCGACTGGTTGTAACTTAACTAATGTTTTTGTCCCAGTCGCATCACTAATCCAAACTGCTAGCATCCGTCCGCTTTCACTTTGTCCGGTTAAGACTTCAGTGGGCGCATCGACAGTGTGACCATAAGTTACTTCATCTTTACCTGTTTCAATTACCAGATTGTTGCCCTTGCCAGGTCGATCGTAAACCATTGCCATCAACGGCGCATTTTGGATTAGTTCTTCATCACCAAGTTCCGAACTAAGGATTTCAATTGAGATATGTCGTCCGCGATTCC
>JANYIT010000380.1 GCA_025358725.1 Chamaesiphon sp. GL140_3_metabinner_129_sub | reverse complement strand
ATGAAAACTAATTACCCAGACTTTTTCCATGACCAATTAAGTTTTGGAAGACTATTCTCCTACTTTTTCAGCAAGCCCTAAGTAGGTTAGTTGAAAGTTGAAAGTTGAAAGTTGAAAGCGAATAAAGAATGTAGGGTGGGTATTGTCTTGATGAGCTAAACAGTCAGGTTTCCCGACTGTTTAGCGCACCGCTTCCACCATTAGGGTTTCAGTCCACCAGCGATCAGGTTTATCCTTTCCAATTAGCCCAATCTTGGGGTTTGAGGAAGACATTGTAGAGTTCGGCTTCAGGTGAATTGGGTTCGGGTTGATAGCCGTATTCCCACCGCACTAGAGGGGGTAAAGACATCAGGATCGATTCGGTGCGTCCGTTTGTCTGGAGACCGAAAATTGTGCCGCGATCGTAGACTAGATTAAACTCGACATAGCGTCCGCGCCGATATAATTGGAAATTACGTTCCCGTTCTCCATAAGCAGTATTGCGGCGACGTTCGACAATCGGAATATATGCAGGTAAAAAGCTATTGGCGCAGTCTTGAGAGATCGCGAATAATTCTTCCCAGGTGCGGGGTGCCGGAATGCCGATCGAGTCGCTATATTGAGCAGCAGGGCCTTTGGGGTCAGGGCCGCGATATAATGCCCCTTGACCGTCTTGATAGTCAAAGAAGATTCCGCCGACACCACGAGTCTCATCGCGATGCTTGAGGTAGAAATATTCGTCGCACCAGAGCTTAAAAGTGGGATATAAATCGGGACTGTGTTTGTCGCAAGCTCCCTTGAGGGTATTGTGGAGATGACTGGCATCCTCAGCAAATGGATAGTAGGGAGTCAGATCCAAACCACCACCAAACCACCAGACTGGGCCAGCTTCAAAGTAACGATAGTTGAGATGAACTGTCGGAATATAGGGATTACGCGGGTGCAGCACCATTGAGGTACCTGTCGCAAACCACCGATGTCCAGCCGCATCGGGACGTTGACTCAAAATCGACGGTGGTAAATGATCGCCCCAAACTTCGGAGAAATTCACCCCACCTTGTTCAAATACATTACCTTCTTTCATCACCCGCGATCGACCACCGCCACCTTCGGGACGTTCCCAGCTTTCTTCTTGAAACTTACCACCGCCATCAACTGCTTCCAAGCCTTGACAGACACTATCTTGGAATTCCCGCATGAACTGAGTAATCCGACTTTTTGCATCAGCAGGGGGTAGAAACTTGGTGTCGGTGGAAAAAGCTGTCATATGCGGAATATAAAATGAGGTTAAACTGATTTAACTATCTAGCAACCTATCATATTCAGGCGATCGAACACTGATGATTGTTACGGGAAATATACAAATTAGGCTTTAGGTTTTAGGCTTTAGGGATTAGGTGTATTCGTGTGTGGGAGTTAGGAACTAGAGGCTGTTCCCAGTTAAGATGCCTATTGGATGAATTAATCTTGCAACTAAAAATCCCCTAAGCAAAAAAAATATATATAAATCCCCATGTTAGATTCAATTGCTGTTTTAGAAGTTCTCAAACCCGTTCAAGATCCAGAGCTACAGAAGAGTCTGGTCGAATTGAATATGATCCGTAATATCCAGGTGGATGGTGGGTTAGTCAAATTTACAGTGGTATTAACTACCCCTGCTTGTCCCCTGCGCGAGTTTATCGTTGATGAATGCAAACAGGCGGTGAAAACGCTCCCAGGCGTGACTGATGTTGAAGTCGAAGTAACTGCCGAAATTCCCCAACAGAAGGGATTGCCAGACCGTCAAGGCATCGATCGAGTCAAGAATATCGTCGCTATCTCCAGTGGGAAAGGTGGTGTCGGTAAAAGTACGGTAGCGGCAAATGTTGCCGTTGCGCTCGCTCAGTTGGGTGCTAAGGTAGGTCTGTTAGATGCAGATATCTATGGCCCAAATGCACCGTTAATGTTTGGTTTGAGCGATATTCGGCTGGTACCAACCGAAGATGGTAGCCTCGAACCTGCTTTTAATCACGGCGTAAAAGTAGTATCGATGGCATTTTTGATCGATCGAGATCAGCCAGTGATCTGGCGGGGGCCGATGTTAAATGGCATTATTCGTCAATTTCTGTACCAAGTTAACTGGGGCGAATTAGATTATCTGATCGTCGATTTACCACCTGGAACTGGTGACGCTCAACTCACTCTCGCCCAAGCCGTACCGATGGCTGGAGCCGTAATCGTCACCACACCTCAAACCGTTGCCCTCGCCGATGCGCGCAAAGGGTTGCGGATGTTTGAAAAATTCACTACAGTGCTGGGAGTAGTGGAAAACATGAGTTATTTTATTCCCCCAGATATGCCAGAAAAACATTATGATATCTTCGGTTCTGATGGTGGCGAGAAATTCGCCGCTGAAGTAGGAGTAACCTTATTAGGTCGAATTCCCCTAGAAATTCCAGTTCGCACTGGTGGTGATAATGGTATCCCGATCGTTATTGCTGATCCAGAATCAGCTTCAGCTAAAGCTTTAGTAAGTATTGCTAAATCGATCGCCGGCAAAGTCTCAATAGTAGCTTTAGGCTAGGGGGTAGGGCTAGGGACTAGAGAATACAACTCCCAACTCCCAACTCCCCGCTCCCAACTGTCTTGAAAAGGTGCTCCAATTGGGGAAACCCCAAGACCGCACTTTTCGCTCCCCGCTCCCAACTCCCCACTCATGTACAAATCCTCCAATCGCGCTCCCTGGCAAGATCTATTCATCCATTGGCAGCAGATGGACTGGCTGCTGCTATTTATGTCACTGGGATTAACCTTCTTTGGTGGGGTGATGATCCGCAGTACCGAGTTAAATCAGCCAGTCACTGATTGGAGCCAACACTGGGTATTTGGCGGAATTGGTTTGGTAATTGTCCTGGTCATTGCCCGAATATCCTACAATAATCTCCTGCGCTGGCACTGGGTAACATATGGGTTGACTAATGGGCTGCTGCTAGCAGTCATTGCCTTGGGAAATAGTGCCAAAGGCGCACAGCGATGGATTAATATTGCGGGTTTGAACGTCCAACCGTCAGAGTTTGCCAAGGTGGGACTGATTATCACGTTGGCAGCAATTTTACACCGTCGTCCAGCGAATACTCTACCGACATTCGTTCGGGCATTGGCAATTAGTGCCCCACCCTGGTTGCTAGTATTCGTTCAGCCAGATTTGGGAACATCATTAGTATTTGGGGCGATTGCCTTAGGCATGTTGTACTGGGCAAATGCCAATCCAGGCTGGCTACTGCTGCTAGTATCGCCGCTCGTAGCTGCAATCCTCTACAGCCTAAGTTTTCCCGCTTGGGTTGGTTGGGCGGTGTTGATGGGCATAATTGGGTGGTTTACGCTGCCTTGGCGGTGGGTGAGTTCGGTACTGGCAATTGGAATTAATGTGGCAGCGGGACTACTTGGGCAAGTACTTTGGCATATTCTCAAAGATTATCAAAAAGACCGTTTGATCGTCTTTCTCAATCCCGATAAATATCCCCTTGGGGCTGGCTATCACTTGATCCAATCAAGAATTGCCATTGGTGCCGGAGAGTTGTGGGGGCAGGGACTCAATCAAGGCACTCAAACACAATTAAATTTTATCCCCGAACAGCATACCGATTTTATCTTTTCCTCGATCGGTGAGGAGCTAGGATTTGTTGGCTCAATTTGTTTACTATTGACTTTTTTCCTCGTCTGCTGGCGATTGATGAAAATTGCCCGCCAAGCTCCCAATAATTTTGGTTCGCTGTTGGCGATTGGGGTCTTGTCGATGATTGGGTTTCAGGTGATCGTAAATATCAGTATGACGATCGGGATTGCACCTGTAACGGGAATTCCCTTACCCTGGATCAGCTATGGTCGATCGGCACTAATTACTAATTTTATCGCGATCGGGTTAGTAGAATCTGTGGCTAATTATCGCCGGAGGTTTAGTTGATGAGGAGAGATGGGAGATGGGAGATGGGAGATGGAAGATGGGAGTTGCTGATTTGAGGCATGGTTCTTGATCGCACCAAGCAGCCCCGCTCCCATCTCCCATCTTTGACTAAATATCTTCTGAATCGCGACACCTCGACATGGTAAAATGTTCTGCCTGCGGTAATGCGTAGCGGGACTATACCTGCTCAATAGCAACGCAAGATAAGATACAACAGATAAGTACAAGGTTAAGGAGAGATCGATCGTGGCGCAGATGTATTATGATGCCGATGCTAATTTAGACCTATTAAACGGCAAAACCGTCGCAATTATCGGTTATGGTTCCCAAGGTCACGCACATGCTCTCAACCTCAAAGATAGCGGCGTAAATGTAATTATTGGTTTGTACGCTGGAAGTAAATCTACAGCTAAAGCAGAAGCCGCAGGCTTGACAGTCAAAACAGTTGCCGAAGCAGCTAAAGCAGCCGACCTGATCATGATTTTACTCCCGGATGAAGTTCAACGGGGTATCTATGAGAACGAAATTAAACCCAATCTCTCTGCTGGCAACGTCCTTGCCTTCGCACATGGATTTAACATTCACTTTGGACAAGTCATTCCCCCTGCCGATGTCGATGTGATCATGGTCGCACCCAAAGGCCCCGGACATCAAGTCCGGCGTGAATACGAAAAAGGACAAGGCGTACCAGCCTTATTCGCAGTATATCAAGATGCTTCTGGACAAGCACGCGATCGCGCAATGGCTTACGCTAAAGGTGTTGGTGGTACCCGTGCAGGTATTCTCGAAACCACTTTCCGCGAAGAAACTGAAACCGATCTTTTTGGCGAACAAGCAGTCCTCTGTGGCGGTTTGAGTGCTTTAATCAAAGCCGGATTTGAAACCCTCGTCGAAGCAGGTTATCAGCCAGAACTCGCTTACTTTGAGTGTTGCCATGAAGTCAAACTGATCGTCGATCTCGTCGTCGAAGGTGGTTTGGCAACTATGCGCGATAGTATCTCAAATACTGCTGAATATGGTGACTACACTCGCGGTCCCCGTATCGTCACCGACGCGACTAAAGCCGAGATGAAAAAGGTACTTTCCGAGATTCAAACCGGACAATTTGCCCGTGAGTTCATCCTCGAAAAACAATCTGGTAACGCTGGTTTCACCGCGATTCGTCGTCTCGAAGCAGAACACCAAATCGAAACAGTCGGGAAGGATTTACGCGCAATGTTTAGCTGGTTGAAGAAAAGCTAGACTGGGTTAGTTCTGATTGGCGATCGCGCCGTTCATCGTTTGGTGGCAAGAATCCTAATCGATTTGCGGCTTTGCTAAATTGTGTGACGACATGCTATCGAAATTTAGGGTAGGGGCAATTGATCAATTG
>JANYIT010000377.1 GCA_025358725.1 Chamaesiphon sp. GL140_3_metabinner_129_sub | reverse complement strand
AGTAATCCGGCGTTTGAGATTGGCAAGTTCGACACCCGCACAAATTTCTGGACTACTAGTACCATCAGCAGATCTGGGTTCGAGTCTACATCGATCTAATTTAACTGAAAATTCATTCAGTAATTGTTGAGCGGCAGTGCCTTGAGGAATCCCTTTTTGGATTGCGCTAGCTCCAAGATCGCTACCGACATTAGCAATAATATTCACGCCAAAATTTACCGTCAGCGTTCGGAGTCCATAAGTCAGATATTTAGCTGGCGCACCACTTTGAGATAATAGAATTACAATAATTCCTGGCATTAATAAAGATATAAATATGCCAGCAATATCGCGATTAGTCCGATATTCTACATAAATCCGATAGCCTCTAATTATCAAAAATAGAAAGGCAATTGCCCCGCAAAACTTGACAATCTCTCCAAAAATCGGACTCCCTTTATACAGGGCAACCCACATCGCATCTGAAGCATCAGTGGCAGTTTGAGCCGATGCAGCGGCATTATTGAGAATATCTCCCGCCGCTCCCAGTAAGGGATAGGAATAGGTATCGATTAAGAAATTCATGAAAACTAAAAAATGAATTTGGGTTGAGAGATAGCTAAAATCAGAGCTGGGTAGAAAAAGATAGACTCCGTTCTAACTTCTCTAGAACCCAAATCCATTAGTTCGCCTTACTTATTACAAACGGCAGCGGCATTAGTAATCGAAGCGATATAACACGCTGCGTTACCATTTCTAGACACTACTGAAGATAGTTCGGTGTTTTTTTGTCGATCGGCAGCATCAGTCGCTTGGTAATTAGCGGCTAATTGCTTGAGATTTTGGGCTTGGAGCAACGTGTTATTGGTCGTGGCGGCATAGATGCGTTCTTGCCCAGCGACGACTCCTGCCAGCGATTGATTCGTGGCATTAATGGCATCGAGGGAATTATCGTAAGTAGTCCCAGCCACTGTATTTGCATCGGTGGTAGCTTGAGCGGCAAGATCGGTATTGGTCTTCATCGCTTGCAAATTAGCCGTACTCAGTGTGGCAGTAGCTAAAGCTTGACTTTGTGAGCTGGTAATTTGCGACTGGACTCCAGGCGTGTAGGTACCACTATTGATGAGGGTGACAGCAGCGATCTTGGTGGCTGATTCTGCCGAGAGGGATTGTGTGGCAACAGTCTGAAGGTTGTTGGTATTACTGGCTTCCACCTGTTTGGTGGTCGGTGTGGTGGTACCGCCGCTCTGACCCAGCACACCTGCTAGCGTTTTACTAATACTCGAAATCGCGTTAGTCATCGCCGTATTGAGGTTAGTAGCCATCGTCGATAAGCCTGGAATCCCCAAGCCGCTGACGGTACTGAGGATCGATTGGGCACTACTGGCGCAAGCCGTGGGATTGGAAATATTACTACAGTTACTATTGAGCTGCTGGATTTGAGCTGTTGGATTGAAATTAGCCAGAGTCGTAGCCTTACCGATCGCCTCAGTCGCACCAGGGGTCAGTTTTACCCCCGCAGTAGTCAAGGTTTCAACTGCACCGTTAATACAACCAGCAGAAGTAGCCTTAGCACTGCAAGCACTGGTAGTTGTCGTCGCTGACTTGGTAATCTCACCAACGTTGGGGGTGGCAGGTGGAACGGCTGCTGGAGTAGTTGTCGGTGCCGTCGTCGGCGTGGTGACAGTCGTAGCCGGATCGAGCGGAGCGGGTGAAGTTGCCGCTAAACTCACAGTGGGAATGAGGGCATAGAGGATCGAACTCACGCCCCAGATCGTAATTTTCTGCAAAATTGAACTCCAAAAAGTTAGTTAGGAATTAATTCCAAGGCATATTGATGTAGCCCCAGAATCGGATGCTCGGCAGCAGTAATTAACTCTTGCCGACGAGCAACCTCGTCGGGATTATTCACCACTGCTGCCAAGCCGCCCGCACTCGCATAAGCGCGAACACGGGTATAACTGCGACCGTCGATCGTAATCCAGTTGGAATATCCCAGCGACTTATTTGGGGCAAAACTATCGGTCATGCAAGGGTTGAGAATTTCCTTGGGCATCAGCAAAATATCTTGAAAGGCGCGACTGACTTCGGGTTGAACTCTACCCACTAATTTGATGTCGCAGTTACCCAAAATCCGATCGCCAGCCGCACAATTTTTAATCGAACCTGGCTCTTGAGAACATAAAATCACGCGGATACCTGCTTTAGCACCATTGGCACAGAGTTTACCGACCTGACTGGCTAGATAGGGAAATTGGAGGGCGATCGCCGCTTCATCGACGACAACTGCCGATTTAGAGTGAGAGAAGGCGCGTCTCAATGCCGTACCGTACATACACATCGACA
>JANYIT010000370.1 GCA_025358725.1 Chamaesiphon sp. GL140_3_metabinner_129_sub | reverse complement strand
TTTCATCCCGCCCCCGCAGGGAGCGGCTCTTGCTCCCTCCCCTTAGAAAGGGGAGGGCTGGGGTGGGGTAGAGATCTCCGCATCAACACAAGGGGTTTGCTGGATCGATCGATCCCCAGATAAATTTTTTTTAAGTATTGTTACCAGCCAATGATACAATCGATGATGGTCTGTCAGGCTCAAACAACACCAAACTGCTGTGAACTCTACTGATGAAACACCTCAACCGACAGAATCAGTCGGCGAGGAAAATACGCTTGATGAAAGTGTAACTCGATCGGCAGAGGACTCGATGGGTGAGTATCAACAACTCAAACGAGAGTTGTATCTGATTACTCTAGCGATTACTGTTGTGGCATTTGTCACTGTGGTAGTAGTCTACGGCTGGAAGATTTCCTTCAGCTACCTTTTGGGTGCAGTCGCAGGAGTAGTGTACTTGAGACTGCTTGCAAAAGATGTAGACCGCATTGGTAACGAGTCCGTGAAGTTAAGCCCCAATCGTCTGGCCCTATTTGTGGTCTTGATGCTGGTGGCAGCTAAATGGCACCAATTGCAAATTTTGCCAGTCTTCCTGGGCTTTTTGACCTATAAAGCGGCACTGTTAATCTACATCTTCCGCACAATCTGGCTCACTGACTGATTTATCAGGCTAGATGAGCACAGCACCGACCATCAATTGCAGTATTTGTAATTTTGGTAAACGATCGATAGAAACGGCTCCTAGATGCACATGTTAGATGGTTTAAACATCATAAATCCTCTGCCCTTAGCGGCATTGGAAGTCGGTCATCACTTGTATTGGCGCATAGGTGGGCTGCAACTCCACGGTCAGGTGTTCCTCACTTCTTGGTTTGTGATCGGGTTGCTGTTAATCGCAGCAATTGCCGCTGGTCGGAATGTTCAACGCATTCCCAGCGGGATTCAAAACCTGATGGAATATGCCCTGGAATTTATCAGGACTTTAACCAAGGAACACATTGGTGAGAAGGAATATCGTCCTTGGGTTCCATTTATCGGTACCCTATTTTTATTCATCTTTGTATCCAACTGGTCTGGAGCACTACTCCCCTGGAAGCTGATTCACTTGCCCGCAGGTGAACTCGCCGCGCCAACTGGTGACATCAACACCACTGTAGCACTGGCTTTGCTTACGTCCTTGGCTTATTTTTATGCAGGTTTCCGCAAACGTGGTTTGGGCTACCTGGCTAAATACCTCGAACCGCAACCGTTCTTGCTACCGATTAATATCCTCGAAGACTTCACTAAACCGCTGTCCCTAAGCTTCCGTTTATTCGGTAACATCCTTGCGGATGAATTAGTGGTCGGTGTACTAGTATTACTAGTTCCGTTTATTGTCCCGATGCCAGTTATGCTATTAGGGTTGTTTACTAGTGCGATTCAAGCTCTAGTATTTGCTACACTAGCTGCTGTGTACATCGGTGAAGCGATCGAAGGTCACGGCGGACACGAAGAAGAACACTAAAATTAGTTGAAAGTTGAAAGTTGAAAGTTGAAAGTTACAAGCTAAATATGGCTGGTAATTAGTCATTGGGTTCGCAATCGCTAGAAACGAAATTTAAGGTCTTCTCGTTACATAATTTATTCTCTCAATCATTTTTTTAAGGTAATTACATCATGAATCCTACTGTTGCTGCTGCTTCTGTTATCGCTGCTGCTCTCGCTGTTGGTCTAGCTGCAATCGGACCTGGTATCGGTCAAGGTACCGCTGCTGGTTCCGCTGTTGAAGGTATTGCACGTCAACCTGAAGCTGAAGGCAAAATTCGCGGTACCTTACTGCTCTCCTTAGCGTTCATGGAATCTTTGACTATCTACGGTCTAGTTGTTGCACTGATTCTGTTGTTTGCTAACCCTTTCGCATAATCACATCATTAACCAATCGGAAGGAACAGACAGTGAGAATCGGTTAGGGATCAGAGTATGTTTGAAAAGCTGTTGCGATTTTAGGTCGGGGTAACAATTCAAGCATCCTCAAATTCAATCCCTAATTCCGATTTCTGTACTGTCATTTTCCTCCTGACCTAAAAATTTTCAGGAAAGCAGAGAAACATGATCCCACAATGGACACTGTTGCTGGCTACAGCCGCAGTCGAAGAAGTAGCAGAAAAGGGTAAACTGTTTGACTTTGATGCCACCTTACCGTTAATGGCAATCCAATTTGTCGTTTTGGTCGCTGTATTAAACAAACTGTTTTACACTCCCCTTGGTAAAGTATTAGACGATCGAGATGAGTACATTCGTGGTGGTTTGGGTAATGCGAAAGCTAGACTCGCCGAAGCTGAAGCACTCAAGACCCAATACGAAAAAGAACTAGCCGAAACGAGACGGGAATCGAACACAGTAATTGCCACAGCTAAAGCTGAAGCTCAAAAAATTGCTGCTGGACAAATTGCCGAAACTCAACAAGCAGCGCAAGTTCAACGCGAACAAGCTCAACAAGAGATTGACAAGCAAAAACAGTCTGCTTTTACAGCTCTAGAGCCTCAAGTAGAAGCACTCAGTCGTCAAATTCTCACCAAATTGTTGGGAGCCGAGTTAGTTAAATAATCGCCTGCCAACCAGATTAAAACAGTTACCCACGAACAGTTACCAATAAATACTATTTATCGGTACAACTGCTCATCACCATAACTGATAACCGATCGAATAGCGCAGTTCTAGAACATATATATGATGGGAAATTTCTTATTCCTCGCCACAGAAGGTGGTGGTGTCGGCTTAAATTTAGATTTAATCGAAACCAACTTATTTAATCTGACTCTGGTTTTAGGCTTTGTTATCGTCTTCGGACGCAAAGTCTTGACAGAGATTCTCTCCGAACGTAAGGCGACAATCGAAACAGCAATTAAAGATGCTGAAGCTCGTCAGAAAGAAGCTGCATCTGCTCTAGATGTCGCTAAGAAAAATCTAGCACAAGCGAAAGCCGAAGCCGAAACTATTCGTGCAACAGCAATTACTAGTGCGACGAATGCTAAAGCCGAAATCGCTGCTAAAACCGCAGCCGATATCGCGCGGATGCAGGAACTAGCTGCTGCTGATACTAGTACCGAGCAAGATAAAGCCATCGCCGAATTGCGCGCGCGGGTGACAAGTCTAGCGATGGAACGTGCAGAAGCACAACTAAAAGGTCTATTGACCGAATCCGCTCAAACTGAGTTGATCGATCGTAGCATCGCGTTGGTAGGAAATAAATAAATGAAAGATAGTGCAATCGGTAGTGTCGTTCTCAATCCCTACGCAGACGCGCTGATGTCCCTCGCTCAGTCGCAAAACCTGGTCGATGAATTTGGTACTAATTGTGCAGATTTATTGACATTACTCAATGAGTCTCCAGAATTAACCGCCATCTTAGCAAATCCGATCGTTAAAATTGCCGACAAAAAAGCAATTTTAGGTAAGATTGTCGGCGACCAAATTCACCCATTCATGTCCAACTTCCTGATGATCTTAGTCGATCGTCGTCGGATTGGCTACCTGGAAGGAATTTGTCAGCGTTATCAGTCCGCTCTCCGCAAGCTGAAAGGAATCGTCTTAGCTGAAGTCACTAGTGCAGTCGCTCTAACTGATGCTCAGACTCAATCCGTCCGCGAACGAGTTCAAGCAATGACCAGCGCAACCAGCGTCGAAATCGTCTCCAAAGTCGATTCAGACATTCTCGGTGGCGTGATTATCAAAGTCGGTTCTCAAGTAATTGATTCCAGTCTCCGCGCTGAAATTCGTCGCTTAGGTCTGAGCATTGCCTAATTTTATGGGATTAATAATTATTAATTGTTAATTATTAATTACCAAGAACACCTATAGAAAATTACAACAGTAAATAGAGATAATTATGATTAGTATCAGACCTGACGAAATCAGTAGCATTATTCGCCAGCAAATCGAACAGTACACCCAAGATGTCAAAGCATCTAACGTCGGTACCGTCCTTCAAGTCGGCGATGGTATCGCCCGCGTTTATGGCTTGGACAAAGTAATGTCCGGCGAACTCGTTGAATTTGAAGATGCCAGCGTTGGACTAGCTCTCAACCTAGAAGCCGATAACGTCGGTGTGGTATTGATGAGCAACGGTCGCAACATCCAAGAAGGAAGTGCTGTCAAAGCAACTGGTAAAATCGCGCAGATTCCGGTCGGCGACGCAATTATCGGTCGTGTAGTAGACGCATTAGCACGTCCTATCGATGGTAAAGGCGATATCGCTACCACCACCACTCGCCTGATTGAATTCATGGCTCCTGGGATCATCGAACGTCGTTCTGTATACGAACCAATGCAAACAGGGATTACCGCAATCGATGCGATGATTCCTGTTGGACGCGGACAACGGGAACTGATTATCGGAGACAGACAGACTGGTAAAACTTCGATCGCAATTGATACTATCATCAACCAGAAAGAAGAAGATGTCGTTTGCGTATACGTCGCAATCGGTCAGAAAGCCTCCACCGTTGCAAATATTGTCAACGTGCTCGAAGAAGCTGGCGCGATGGCGTACACAGTCGTTGTAGCAGCGAATGCTAACGATCCTGCAACCCTCCAATACTTCGCACCTTACACTGGTGCAGCAATTGCCGAGTACTTCATGTACCAAGGTAAAGCAACCCTAATCATCTATGATGATTTATCCAAACAAGCCCAAGCTTACCGTCAAATGTCCCTCTTGCTCCGTCGCCCACCAGGACGTGAAGCATATCCTGGCGACGTATTCTACATTCACTCCCGCTTACTCGAACGTGCTGCAAAACTCAGCGACGAACTCGGCGGCGGTAGCATGACAGCATTACCAATCATCGAAACTCAAGGTAGTGACGTATCAGCGTACATTCCTACCAACGTAATTTCGATTACCGACGGTCAAATCTTCCTCTCCTCCGACCTCTTCAACTCCGGTCTTCGTCCAGCCATCAACGCAGGTATCTCCGTATCCCGCGTAGGTTCCGCTGCACAGACCAAAGCAATGAAAAAGGTTGCAGGTAAACTCAAACTAGAATTAGCCCAGTTTGACGACCTCCAAGCCTTCGCTCAGTTCGCATCCGACCTCGACCAAGCGACCCAAAACCAACTCGCTCGTGGCGCACGTCTCCGCGAAATTCTCAAACAGCCACAGTACTCCCCACTATCTGTACCCGAACAGGTTGCACTAGTATATGCAGGCTTGAACGGCTATCTCGACGATATCCCTACTAACAAAGTCACAGGTTACACTGCTGCACTCAAAGACTACCTGAAAAACAGCAAACCTGAGTACGCGAAGACTATCAAAGACAACAAAATGCAGTTGACTGATGAAGCTGAAGCATTACTTAAAGCTGCGTTAGTTGAGTGCAAGAAATCCTTCTTAGCAACAGCTTAGAAGTAGAAGGTAGGGAATAGTTAATATTCCCTGCGAATTTCTTGAGGGGTGGCGTGGATCTACCCACCCCGCCCTATGGGCACCCCTGTCTTGTCGGTTTTTTATTCTGGGGTTCCCCCAGAATAAAACCGCCGCTCCGTTCGCCTAGCGTTTCCGTAAGGAAAGGAGGGGATTTTCCAGGGTGTTGGTGAAACTCTATTCCAATAATCTCAAACTAAAATCTAAAGTGGAGTGAATGCCGCTCCAAGCTAGCACACCAGCCATCCATACGCAGGGGAGTTTGAGGGGCGGCGTTCCGCTCCTCAACGGGGGGTCTGGGGGTCGGAGCGATTCGCGCTCCTCGGGTTTCCCGAGGGTTTAGCGGCGTTTTTATTCGGGGGTTCCCCCCGAATAAGAAAACGACAAGACAGCGCGTCAAGACAACCCCCAGATCCGGGTTCTGCCCACACTAAAAAACTTGAAACCCACAAGTTCTATTAATTTGCCGATTGGCTTGACACAGGCAGTTACGCATGAGGCTTGACCAGAATTAACATCAACCCTCGCGCACAAAAATCAGCGGCAACAACG
>JANYIT010000357.1 GCA_025358725.1 Chamaesiphon sp. GL140_3_metabinner_129_sub | reverse complement strand
TCGTGGCTAATGTTGCAAAGTCCGCCTACTCGGACTGGGAAATTAGTCCGAGTAGGCGGACTTTGTATGATGAGGAGTAGTTTTAACCACTTTGAGTATAGGTACCTGCAGATCTACAATCTTGCTTGTCTAGGGACATCACAGCACGGTAAATTAGAGCTAATTGCTACTGTTTTCTGGTTTGTGTTGGTGTATACCAGACAAATCGATCGCAGTGCAATCGATTTGTCTGGAATGGCAGAAATCCTCTCATCTGGCTGGAAATCCCTATGGTAAATGCGGTAGTAGTAGAATCTTCAACCATGATCGATAGTCAAGTACCCACCGATCCAATTATTGCGGCGATCGATATTGGTACCAATTCGGTACATATGGTCGTCGTGCGAATTGTAGCAGACTTACCAGCCTTTAGTATTATCGCTCGTGAGAAGGAAACAGTGCGTTTGGGCGATCGAGACCCCCAGACAGGTAATCTCACTCCAGCGGCGATTGATCGGGCTATTGGTGCCCTCAAACGGTGTCAGGAAGTAGCTAAAAGTCTGAATGCCCAACAGATATTTGCCGTAGCGACTAGCGCGGTGCGGGAAGCACCAAATGGACATGAATTTGTCAGATTGATCGAGACGGAATTAGGTTTAGCCGTCAATCTGATTTCCGGACAAGAAGAAGCGCGGCGGATCTATTTGGGGGTATTGTCTGGAGTCGAGTTTAACAATACACCCCATCTGATTATCGATATCGGTGGCGGTTCGACTGAATTAATCCTCGGCGATAGTCACGAACCTCGCACCCTCAGCAGTACCAAAATCGGTGCAGTCCGACTCACATCTGAGTTTATCCCGAATAATCCGGTTAGCGATCGCGCATTCAACTATCTCCAAGCTTTTGTTCGGGGACAATTGGAACGTGCAATTGATGAGATCAAAGCCAATCTCCGATTGGGGGAAACTCCCAAAATGATCGGGACTTCAGGAACGATCGAAACTATCGCCGCCATCCTCAATTTGGATAAAAATGGTGATGTTCCCACCCGCATTCATGGCTTTCAAATTCAGCTCAACGAATTACGCAATCTGATTAATCGCCTGCGTCGGATGACGATCGCCGAGCGGACGGCAATTGAAGGTATTTCCGATCGTCGATCAGAAATCATCGTCGCCGGGGCGGTGATTCTCCAAGAAGCGATGACACTATTGGGGATGAAATCGCTCTCGGTGTGCGAGCGCAGTCTCCGCGAGGGGGTGATTGTAGACTGGATGATGACGCAAGGACTGATTGAAGATCGGCTCAAGTATCAGGGTTCGATTCGTGAACGCAGTACGCTCAAAATCGCTAGTAAATATGGTGTCGATCTCCCTCACTCTCAGCGCGTCGCCGAACTTGCCTTGAGCCTTTTTGATCAAACTTATGGACAGATCCACACCTGGGATCAGCCAACTAGACAGTTACTCTGGAGTGCGGCGATCTTACACAATAGTGGTCACTTTGTCAGTCACGATTCTCATCACAAGCATTCCTATTATCTGATTCGATATGGGGAGTTACTCGGCTATTCAGAGTCCGAAATCGATATCATCGCCAATATCGCCCGCTATCATCGCAAAAGTCCACCGAAAAAGAAACATCAGAATCTCCAAAATTTATCAAAAGAGCAAAGATCGATCGTCTCTCAACTCAGTGCTATTTTACGGGTGGCGGTGGCACTCGACAGGCGAAGAATTGGCGCGATCAAAGATGTCAGCCTCAATTGCGATCTGACGACTAGGGAATGTCATCTAACTTTTGTGCCCGCAAATCCACTGGATGCTTGTGTGCTCGAATGTTGGAGTTTGGACTATAAAAAACCCATTTTTGAAACCGAATTCAATCTCAAATTATCGATCTCTAGAGGCTAGAAAGCTACCGTGTCTCCATCAGTCTGGTAGACTTCGGCTGCGATTTTTCACCCTTTAACTCTCTGATAAATTCAGGGTTGATGCATCCATCGGCGAAGAATTCGTAGGGGCGAGTTGATGCGATCAATTGCGGGTGTAACGATAACTATTGTCCAAACCCGCATTCGATCGGCATTGGGCAGATCGTCCCGTTTTACCGTAAAGTATTGTAAAGTTAAATTAATAATAGATTAATTTTTACTCGTAGAGACAGCCTTGAAAGATCGGCAAAGATGAATGCCCATCGCTAGCTCTCAGCCGATTGATTTAACTGAATTTACTAAAAAATGCCCTCATCAAAAATGATATTACGTCGCCTGCTCGGATCTGCAATTGCCATAATTTTAAGTATATCCGTGTGGTCGATCGCGCCTTCCGCTCAAGCCTTTGACAACCCCGAACTGCTACCCACAGAACAAACTCCCGTCATCGATCTGGCAAAAACCTTCACCGCCATTCAAGAAGAGAACTTAGTCAAAGATATCGACACTTTTGAAGCCGAGACAGGCTGGAAGCTACGAGTCTTGACACAATATGATCGAACTCCAGGACGTGCGGTCCGCAAATATTGGGGACTAGATGAGAAAAGTGTCCTAGTTGTCTCAGATTCACGCGGTGGGAATACCCTCAACTTTCGAGTCGGCGATGATGTCTACAAACTCATGCCTAGAACCTTCTGGATCGAACTGCAAACCAGATTTGGTAATCTATACTATGTGCGCGAAAATGGCGAGGACAATGCCATTATTGACTCCTTAGCAGCAGTTAAAACCTGTTTAGTCAAAGGGGGTTGTAATGTTGTGCCAGGATTGCCCAAGGAACAGTGGATTCTCACGCTTGCTAGCTCGATTATCGGTGGGGTGATTTGTGGATTTGCCGGACAATATCGCAAGGCTGGTGAGGGTTTCGCTTGGCAGTGGGCATTGATTTTCTCACCGTTGTGGGGAATTCTATTTATCGCCTTTGGGGTTGCGCCAGTGATTACGCGGACATCTGAATGGGTGCCGCTATTACGTAATTGTTCTGGATTCGTGATTGGGGTATTAGTTGCCTATCTCGCACCAGTACTCGGACAGTCGAATCCATCTGAGGAATTGTAGTAAATGGCTACACAAGTTTATTGAACTTAGTTTTAGGTTGATTTACCCCCCCAACCCCCCTGATCAAGCTACGGTGTATACACAAGTCTGCTGGACTTCGTTTCTAGATCTAAATCCCCCAAACCCCCTTAAAAAGGGGGCTAAGAGTTCGATCTTAGTCCCCCTTTTCAAGGGAGATTTAGCGGTGCGCTATGAGCGGGGTTCCCCCGCACATAAAAGCGCAACAAGACAGGGGGATTACTAGGGTTTTCACTTTTATCCAGACTTGTGTATTGCGTAAAATCAATAGCTTTATGAAGCCTTGCATTTTGATAACAACGGAAGGTACTTATCCGTACCTGGTTGGAGGTGTGAGTACTTGGTGTCATGAATTAACTCACCAGATGCCAGAAGTTGACTTCAAGATTTTGGCGATCGTGGCTAATCCTTATCTTCCCCAACAATACCAATTATCAGCCAACGTCACTCAAGTTCTCAAGGTGCCCCTGTGGGGGATGGAAGACCCGATCGAGTATGGTTGGCGATTTCCGTTTTCTCGTGCCTTAAAGAGCAAAATTGCGACGACAGCAACGATCATTAGTCAACGATTTATTCCTTTATTCGAGCAACTATTAACGGGGATTTTGTCACCAGATTTGATCGATATCGATACGCTTGGTGATATATTTGTGGCAATTCATGAGTATTTTCTCCGGTATGATTATCACAAGACAATGATGTCGATCGAAGTGTGGAAATGTTTTCAAAAACTTGTGACGACAGCTTGGCAATCTCAGATTAAACCCGATCGAATTACGATCGGAGAAATCACCGAAACACTTAAGCTGCTATATCGCCTGCTGATTCCGCTCCACGTTCCGATTCCGTCTGTAGATTTGATCCATTCCTCCGCCGCTAGTTATTGTGGATTAACAGGTGTGATTGGCAAGATCAAATATCGAATTCCCTATCTGCTCACGGAACACGGGATTAATATTCGCGAACAATATCTCAATCTTCGGACTTCGGTTCCCTCAATTTTTGTCCGCCGTTTTTTACATTATCTAGTCAGTGCTGTAGTAAAACTAAACTATCATTTCGCGGACATTGTTGCGCCTGTGTGTAGCTACAATACTCGCTGGGAAAAGTGGTGGGAGGTACCGCCAGAACGGATTAAAATCATCCATAATGGTGCCGATCCAGCAAAATTCAAACCCCAGAACTCTTCACCAAATAGTCATCCAGTCGTAGTAAATATGGGGCTAATTTTCGCGCTCAAAGGGCAGTTAACGCTAATTGAATCTGCAGCAATTGTCCGCGATAAGTTTCCTGATGTCGAATTTAGACTTTATGGTAAATCTTCAGATCTAGATTACTTTGCCCGCTGTCAGGAAAAAGTTAAGGAATATCAATTAGAACAGACAGTTAAGTTTGCTGGTTTTACGAATGAACCGTGGCAGGCGTATGGAGCAGCCGATGTTGTAGCGATGTCTAGTATTTCAGAAGGATTTCCCTATGCAGTCATTGAAGCGATGTTGTGTGGAGCGGCGATTGTTTCTACTGATG
>JANYIT010000130.1 GCA_025358725.1 Chamaesiphon sp. GL140_3_metabinner_129_sub | reverse complement strand
CCTTTGGTGAAGATCGAGTTTATCAGTGGATGCAAAAGTAAATTCATCCTACTTATTTGATGACTTTAGCGGTGGGAAGGTTTGCGGAAATTGCCGATGAGTGGAATGGTAAGCCTGTCACCTATTATGTAGAAAAAGGATTTGAAGAATCAGCGAAACTGAGTATGGGCAAAACTCCACAGATGATTGAGTTCTTTAGTGAGAAGTTTGGTTATCCTTATCCTTTTCCTAAATATGCTCAAGTCTGTGTTGCTGATTTCATCTTTGGCGGGATGGAAAATACTTCAACGACACTATTAATGGATCGGTGTTTGCTTGATGAACGGGCATCATTAGATAACTTCAATACTGAGAGTTTAGTTGCTCATGAATTGGCACACCAATGGTTCGGCGATCTAGTAGTAATTAAGCACTGGTCGCACGCTTGGATCAAAGAAGGGATGGCTTCTTACTGTGAAGTATTGTGGACTGAACACGAATATGACAAGGATGAAGCAGCTTATTATTTATTAGGTGAAGCTCAGAGTTATCTGAGTGAAGATAGCAGCCGATATCGTCGGCCAATTGTGACGAATATCTATCGAGAAGCGATCGAACTATATGATCGACACTTATATGAAAAGGGCGCATGTGTCTATCATATGATTCGGACAGAATTAGGCGATGAATTATTCGATCAGTTCGTCCATACTTTCGTTAATGATAACGCTCACAAGACTGTCGAAACGATCGATCTATTACGGGCGATCGATAAATCTACCGGACGTAATTTAGCCTTCCTGTTCGATCAATATGTCTATCGGGGCGGACATCCAGATTATAAGGTTGCCTACAGTTGGGACGGGGATAGTAAATTAGCTAAACTTACTGTTACTCAAACTCAAGCTAAAGAAGGTATTCACACCCTCACAAACGACTTATTCGATCTGAAAATTCCGATTGGCTTTGGTTACGTCAAAGATGATGTTGCTGATGTCAAAATTACCAAAATTCGGATCTACGAAAAAGAACAAGTTCTCTATTTTCCTCTCGAAACAAAACCCGATTTCATCAGCTTCGATGTCGGTAATAACTATTTAAAAACCGTCAGCCTTGAATATCCCCTACCCGAACTCAAAGCCCAGCTCAAGTCTGACCCCGACCCGATTTCGCGGATCTATGCTACGGAAGCGATCGCCAAGAAAGGCAACCTCGAAGCCGTCACTGCCTTAACTGAATGTCTCGCTAATGAAGAATTCTGGGCTGTCAGACTCGAAGCCGCACAACAACTAGCTAAAATCAAATTCGATATCTCAGCAACTAATCTCATCGCCGAAATTGGTGACGAAGATGCTTTTGTCCGTCGGGCGATCGTCGATGAATTAGGTAATATTAAGACACCCCAAACCTATGCCGCAATTAAAGAATTAGTCGAAACAGGTGACGAAAGCTACTACGTTGAAGCCGCCGCCTGTCGTGCCCTTGGTGGGATGACAACCGCTAGCCTCAAAGATAAGCAGCAAGAAGTCATTACCCTCCTCACTAACGTCCTAAATACCCGCGCTGGTTGGAATGAAGTCGTGCGTGCAGGTGCGATCGGCGGTTTGAGCAAAATGACCGATTCACCAATAGCCTTAAATACCGTCCTAGAATACGTTAAACCTGGTGTACCTCAAGCACTGCGTTTACCGTCAATTCGTGCCCTTGGAGCGATTTCTCAGGGTCAATCCGAGGCAAATCTGACAGTTATCATCGAGAAATTAGCCGAACTTTCCTACGAGTCTTTCTTCCTGACTCAAGTATCGGTAGTCAACGCCTTGAGCCAAATGGAAACTGTCAAAGCGATCGGCGTATTACAAGGATTAGCCAGTCAAAGTCCCGACGGACGGGTCAAACGGATGGCTGATGAAGGCGTACAAAAAGTCCAGAAGAAAATCGGTTCGGATGGAGCCGTCAAACAGTTACGCGAGGAGCTAGAAGAAGTCAAGAAAACTAATCAGGAATTGAAGAGTCGCTTGGAAAATTTGGAGGCTAAGAGCAAATAGCCAAAGCTGTAGAGAGGGTAAATCGATCAATTTACCCTCTCTACAAAATTTATATTCTTAATAATGGAGTCGATTGAGTTTTTTAGTTTGATCGAAAAATGATGTAATTGCGATCAATCTCAGCTACATTGTCCTTGAATAGCTGTATATGGCTTTATTTATGCAATTAACCATCAACAAAATACATTGATTGCAAATAAACTCACCCTTTTGACTAACTAAATAAAATTTTAATCCGGATCTACATTTGAAATTGATGAATATTACAAACATCAATTGACCTTAGTGTAGGCTATGTACTTTTCTAGTCAAGTCATATTTCGATCTGTATTAGCCATTCTAGTCTTGATAAGCACTACTAGCTGTACTCAAGATACAATGATTAGAATTAATTCGACATCATCAGTCAAACTTTTACCTACTAAAGAAATCAGATACAAGTCCTGTGGTGAAAGTTTTGACGGTTGCCAGACTATTTTTCAAAATATCAACAGCGAAAAAATTAAATCAAGAGATATCTCTCGAACAAGATATATCCAATATATGTCACAACAAAATAAAGCTACAATAGAGGCAAACAAGAAAATATCAGGTAGCTTGCCTATTGTAGGATATGCAAGTCTAATGACGGCAGTATATTCTGAAAAATCTCTAGCAAATGATGCTGAACGTCAAGGTCAATTCGAGCCTACTGAAGAAGATATTAAAAAAATTATTAGAGAAGTAAGTATCATTAATTTAAATGAATATACCTTTTCCAAATCAGATGGATCGATTGTGGTAATTTGTCCGACTAGATATTGTGCAATTGCTAGTGCTGATGGTGGTTGGATTGGCATTGGGGAACAAGGCAAGCCGAACCAACTTGGATCACTAATATCAAATTAGAATTTGTCGATCGAACCATCGCCAAGAATATCCTCACCCCAGCAGCCAAAATCGAGCTAGAATCGATCGGGTGAACTTGACGAAATCTTTAGCTAGATTAACGCTGAAATTACCGCCACAGCTAATGGTTGTCTCAAGGAGATATTATTTTGAGTGAATACTTTGCTACAGTCGCGAGAGGATTAGAAGAGTTAGCAGCACAGGAGCTAACTGAATTGGGGGCGCAGAATGTGACTCAGGGCTTTTGTGGCGTGTCGTTTCAGGGCGATCGAGAGTTGTTATATCGTGTTAATCTGTGGGCGCGGTTGCCGTTTCGGGTGCTGGTAAAGCTAGGGGAATTTCCGAGTAATGATGATCGAGAATTGTATGATGGTGTTCAGCAAATTGACTGGGGCGAATATCTCACACCAGAGTTGACGATGGCGGTGACGGTGACGGGGAAAAACGAGCAGTTAAATCACAGTCACTTCACAGCGGTTCAAGTCAAGCGAGCGATTACCAAGCAACAGACAGAAAAGTTTGGACAAAGATCGAATGTTGATATTCAAGATCCAAATGTGCGGATCAATGCTCATATCGATAAAGATCTTTGCATTGTCAGTTTAGACAGCTCTGGGAGCAGTCTCCATCGACGCGGCTATCGATCGGCTGTCGGCGATGCACCGCTGAAAGAGTCTCTCGCAGCAGCTTTGATGAAAATGTCCGGTTGGACACCCGATTTAGCATTTATTGATCCGCTCTGTGGTTCGGGGACATTGCCGCTAGAAGCAGCGATGCAGGCACTAAATATTGCTCCAGGTATTTTTCGGAATGGCTTTGGCTTTGAGAATTGGCTAGACTTTGATGCGGACTTATTCGATCAATTGATCAAGACGGCTGAAGCGGGTGAAAAACAAGATTTACAGGCGACGATTATTGGGAGCGATCGCAATTTTGATATTATCGAACAGGCTCGATCGAATGCTCGTAGTTCTGGGGTAGAAAAATATATTCAGTTTGCACAGATGGAATTAGCCGATGTGGAAGCTCCCGCAGATAGCGGGATTTTGCTCTGCAATCCTCCCTATGGTGAACGATTGGGACGCGACGAAGATTTGGGTGCTTTTTATAAGCTATTGGGCGATGTACTGAAAAACCGCTTTAAAGGGTGGACGGCTTTTGTGTTGAGTGGCAATAAGGAATTAGCCAAATCGATCGGGTTGAAATCTGCTCAGCGAACGACAGTTTATAATGGTAATTTGCCTTGTCAACTAATGAAATATGAGATGTATTGAAAGAATTGGATCGCTATCCTTTGATCAATTATAAAATCATGTAAATCTTAGAGGCTGTTTGAAAAGTATAGATTTAATCCCCCCAGCCCCCTTAAAAAGGGGGAGCAAGAGTCAAAGTCCCCTTTTTCAAGGGGGATTAATAGCCTAAGATTTTAACAAATAAAACTTTTAAAACACCCTCTTAAGATTCGATCGACTCACTAGACTGCGACTACCAATTAAAAGGTATTGCTGAATTAAGAGATAATTTACTTTCAAGATAATTCATAAAATTTAGGGTATCTCATATCTATAAATCAGCAATACCGATTAAAATTCTACCGTTAATGGCGCACGGGGAAAAGGAATCACATCGCGGATATTGGTCATTCCGGTCATAAATTGCACCAACCGTTCAAATCCTAAACCAAAGCCAGCATGAGGAACTGTTCCATAACGGCGTAAATCCAGATACCACCAGTAATCAGCAGGATTTAATCCTTGGGCAACTAGACGCTGTTCGAGCATGTCGAGCCGTTCTTCCCGTTGGGAGCCACCGATGATTTCACCAATTTTTGGCGCGAGAATGTCCATCGCCGCAACAGTTTTGCCATCATCATTCAGCCGCATGTAGAAAGACTTAATTTCGACGGGGTAATCAGTAAGAATTACTGGTTTTTTAAAAACTTCTTCGGCTAAATAGCGTTCGTGTTCAGATTGAAGATCTAGTCCCCAACTGACGGGATATTCAAACTTTTGGCCGGACTTTTCTAGTAATGCGATCGCGTTAGTATAAGTTAGGCGTTCAAATTGATTGTTAATGATATTCTCGGCAGTTGCCAAGACTGATTTATCGATCCGCTCGTTGAAAAATTCCATGTCTGCTTGACAATTTTCCATCACATATTTGAATATGTACTGGAGAAATGTTTCGGCTAGATCCATATCCTGTAAAAGATCGCAAAATGCCATCTCTGGCTCGATCATCCAGAATTCAGCGAGATGGCGAGACGTATTAGAATTCTCGGCACGAAAAGTCGGCCCAAAGGTGTAAACATTCCCAAATGCCATCGCCATCACTTCAGCTTCCAATTGGCCGCTGACGGTCAAATATGCCGCCTTTCCGAAGAAATCCTGGCTATAGTCGATCTCCTTGTCTGGAGTCAAGGGGACATTTTTGAGATTGAGGGTAGTGACATTAAACATTTCTCCCGCGCCCTCGCAGTCACTAGCACTAATAATCGGCGTGTGTACCCACAGGAAACCACGCTCTTGGAAAAACTGATGAATTGCTGTTGCGCAGGCATTTCGCACCCGAAATACTGCGCTGAGTGTATTTGTCCGCGATCGCAAGTGACCAATATCGCGTAAGAATTCAAAGGAGTGGCGTTTTTTCTGAAGCGGATAAGTTTCGGGATCTGCTTCGCCGTATACTTTGACCTGAATTGCTTTGACCTCTACCCGCTGCCCTTTGGCGGGTGATGTTACCAATTCACCAACGATCTCGATCGAGGCACCTGTGTTAATTTGTTTGAGGATAGTCGCATAGTCAGGGACATCTTTTTCGATTACTACCTGAATATTTGCCATGCAAGAACCATCATTGACATCTACAAAGGCAAATTCCTTGGCTTCTCGCTTACTCCGAATCCATCCCCGTACGGTAACGGTATCTCCAGGATTACCTCCACGAAGAATTGTCGCAATATAGTTCGTAATCATCTTTTAGTCAGGCTAGTAAATCGAGGTACGTGAATCCCACTCTGTCTAGTCTGACATATTCAACCTACCAAGGCAGCAATTACCCGATCGAGGATGTAAAGCTATTACTGGGCGGCGTAAATCCAAGTACTATTTTGGAAGGAGATGGGAGATGGGAGATAGAACTGGTAGCTTACTTCTGCCGCTCAGTACTAGTAGTCTGGGGCGTAAATCTAGGTGCAAGAAGTGAGTAATACTAGTCTGGTGAGGAAGCCTCACCAGATTTCGCTTTCAACTTTCAACTTTCAACTTTCAACTACCGACAAACAGTTGTATCAGTCACACCCGCTCGATCTGTCCGATCTGACGTGCTGCACTCTGAGCCATGTTTGTAAATTTTGATGGTAATTGGCTCTTGGCTAGCAGTAGAACCATTTGCCGAGACAGTGATATTTTTACCAGTAGTAAAATTAATCGTTAGTGGTAATTTGCCAATTGCCTTTTCTGTCACGCTACTACGCGATTTATTGTGTTCGGTCATTGTATAACTACCCCACAATGTACTCCCTGCCTTACCACTATATTCAACTCGATACTGCACCTGATTACTAAAAGGATTACCAAATGTCCGAACGCCCAACAAACTCACACCAGTCACGAATGACCACAAAACATACACGCTTTTCACAGCTTTGCTAACCAAATGCTACACAAACCTAATGTACCCAGTAAATGGAGAAAAAATATGTCCGAAATACTTAAAAAATTCTGTGCTTTATTTTCCCTAACTGTTTGGACTATTTTTCATAGTGAACCTGATCGATCGATTCCCAGTCTAAGCTGATGTAGAGGAAAGGATGGGATAATTAGCCATGAATCAATATCTCAGGGATGTGAGGTGGTGATAGGAGTGCAAGAGCGTACTGAATTAATGGCTGACGATCTGTTCGTCAAACGTTGTGTAGATGGAGATCGTCATAGCTTCCGGCTATTGTATCGTCGTCATCAGCACCGCGTGCGCCAGATTCTTTATCAGCTTTGCGACCCAACCACTTTAGACGATCTGGTGCAAGAGGTATTTCTACGTGCGTGGAAAGGATTACCGAAATTTCGTCAAAGTTCTCAATTTTCCACCTGGCTATATCGAATTGCTTGGAATGTAGCATCCGATCGTCGTCAAACTTTAGCACAGGATCGATCGCGTCTCCAAACGATCTCACAGAGTATCTCGACTCAACATGACGATCCTGGCATTATGCAGCTCCATTATCAGGATTTAGTACGGAGAGGATTGAGTTCGCTCAGTGAGGATCATCGATCGGTATTAGTATTGCATGATCTTGAAGAACTGCCGCAGAAAGAAGTCGCAGAAATTCTCGATATTCCCATCGGTACCGTTAAATCTAGATTATTTCATGCTCGTAGCGGGATGCGAAAGTTCTTAGAGGAATCAGAAGTGCAGCTTTAGTAGAAAGACAAGTAAAAAATACCTAGTATATTATGAATGACTTTTTTGATGAAGATCCTAAATTACTGAACTTTTTGCATCAACATCGATCGATTGCACCACTAGAGCCACCCGAATTAGAAGATCGGCTGATGTGTGAGATCGATTTATTACCAACTGAATCAAGCCAAAGAGTCTTGGGCAATTGGTGGCGATATGTTTTTGGAGGAATTGGGATCATCACTATTGGTATTGTTGGGGTAACTGCGCATCAACTGATGAATCCACCAGAACCGAGTTTGGCAGATTTGCACCAACTAAATCTCTATCTAGAAGCTCATGCTCATAGCTTGATTGATAATCCAGAAGTAGGTGTAAAAAATCGTGGTAGTTTATCAGATTTAGATCTAGATCTTTTTTTAGACAATGATGATGATGAATCAGTTGAAAGTTGACAAAAGAGTTGAAAGTTTTTGTTTGATTTGTCAGCTTTCTATTCTCCAAGAACAATCTATCGTGAACACTCATAAATATTTAGTTGTCCTCACTAGTTTGATCTGGCTATTATTAGCTAATATCGCTCAATCAGAACCAGTTAACCCAAAAATTGTCCATCTCTTAAATCGATTGAGTCTGGGAATTCGTTCTGGTGAAATTGAACAGGTACAAAAAATCGGGGTGGATAAATACATCCAGCAACAACTCAATCCTGACTCGATCGAGGAACCAACAACTTTAACTGATCGATTAACTAAATTAGACACGATTAATCTCTCCCCAATCGAACTATTTCAAAAGTACAACCCTAATCGCAAAGTAGATGGACAACAGCAATTACTCTCAGTAAAAAAAGTCCAGCAACAACAAGCTCGACAAGTTACCAATCAAGCGATCAAAGCTAGATTATGGCGATCAATCTATAGTCAAAGACAACTCAATGAAGTGATGGTAGACTTTTGGTACAATCATTTTAATGTTTATGCAGATAAAGGGATTGATAAACTGTGGGTAGGTGCTTATGAACAGCAAGCAATTTGCCCTTATGCTATGGGCAAATTTAGAGATTTATTAGGTGCAACTGCTAGGCATCCAGCGATGTTATTTTATTTAGATAATTGGCAAAATAGCGCGCCAAATCTAAATAAAAAAGGTAGAGCAACAGGACTAAATGAAAACTATGCCCGCGAACTAATGGAACTCCATACGTTGGGTGTAGATGGTGGTTACAAACAAGATGATGTGATTGCTTTATCAAAAATATTAACTGGCTGGGGATTTAAACAACCAGGACAGAAAATACCGGATGGTTATAGCTTTCAATTTAATAATAACCACCATGATTTTAGCGACAAGACATTTCTCAACCAAAATATTATTGGTAGCGGGATTGGCGAAGGCGAACAAGCACTAGATTTACTCTCTCGACATCCTAGCACCGCTCGTCAGATTAGCTTCAAACTTGCCCAATACTTTTTGACTGACAATCCGCCCAAAGCTCTGATCGATAAACTATCCAGACGCTTTATTGCTACGGATGGTGATATTAAATTAGTGTTGAATACTTTATTCCATAGCCCTGAATTTTGGGATCGGAAGTACTACGGCTCAAAATTCAAAACACCGTATCAATATACAATTTCAGCTATTCGATCGACAGGAGTAGATGTAAATAATATTAAACCATTAAACGACTTCTTAAAACAATTAGGGATGCCCATCTATGGCTGTCCAACTCCTAATGGTTATAAAAACACTCAAGATGCTTGGTTAAATCCTGATAGTATGACTCGTCGGATCAACTATGTCACCAATTTAGCTAAAGGTAAATTACCGATCTCTGCATCGACAACTACTCCAACTAATGCTCTGGCAACTAGCCAAATGGTGTCGATCAATCCTATGAAACTATTAGCTACTTTAGGCAATAACTTTTCTACTCAAACTCAACAAGCAATCTCATCAAGCAATCCAGAAATTCGTGCCGCATTAATATTAGGTAGTCCAGAATTCATGAAAAAGTAATCTACCGCATATATTGCTCGAAGGTAGATTCATGATCACTGCCACAATTCGTAGGTACCTAAATATCTACGCTATTACTTTATTTTTCTAGCTTATGAATCGCCGTCAATTCTTGATCCAATCTAGCCTATGTTCTGCCTCATCCTTGATCAGTATCGGTACTCATGGCTGGGCAGCTCGAAGTATTGCGGCAATAGATCCCCACCCTCAACGGCTGATCGTCGTGTTCTTACGAGGGGCGATCGATGGATTGAGTGTAGTCGTCCCTTATCGTGAACCCACATATTATACCGATCGACCGAGAATTGCCATCCCCCAACCAGGACAAACCAATGGCGCACTAGATCTCGATGGACAATTTGGCTTACATCCCTCTCTAGCTCCCCTTTTCCCACTCTGGCAACAAAAAAGCCTCGCCTTCGTTCATGCTTGCGGCTCCAACGATGAGACAAGATCCCATTTCGACGCTCAAGACTATCTGGAAAGCGGTACTCCAGGTGTAAAAACTACCCGTGATGGTTGGATGAATCGACTATTGGGAGTAATGTCAGACAAAAATCCCATTCAGGCGATAAGCGTCGGTGCAACCACCCCGCGCATACTACTCGGCAAAAGAGCTGTAGCCAATTTCGCATCTGGGCGTAGTGCGGGCAATCGGTTACAAATCGACAAACCCCAAGTAGCTAGTGCATTTGATCGAATGTATGGTAATAATGATGCTCTCAGTCAAACTTACCGCGAAGGTAGAGTCGCCCGGACTGAGCTACTCAAAGATCTCGAAGCCGAAATGAAGATGGCAAATAATGGTGCTATTTTGCCCAATGGTTTCCCTGGTGATGCCCAGCGATTAGCACGTCTAATGGCTCGGGACGCAATACTTCTCGGTTAAGCTCTAAGCAGTGCTAGCAATAGAGAAACTAAGGTGTGGGTGCTGAGTTCCCGTACCAGGATGAAAAGGTTTTTTCGCTGGAAATTTTGAACGGGTCTTTTTAACAACGCGCGGGTTACTTC
>JANYIT010000115.1 GCA_025358725.1 Chamaesiphon sp. GL140_3_metabinner_129_sub | reverse complement strand
AGCAATTGACAATCCTAAGCCCGAACCACCTGCCCAACGGGTGCGCGAGCGATCTCCTCGCCAAAATCTATCGAAGATTCGCTCTAAATCGCTAGCAGCAATTCCCACCCCAGTATCGATAACCCTAATCTCAACCTGTCGATCGATCTGATGAGCTAAAATACTAATTTTGCCACCCGATGGCGTATAGTGAATAGCATTTTCAATGAGATTGATAAACACTCGACCGATTAAAGGTATTGCTTGACGATCGGAGCTGCTAATATATCCCCGAACTGATAAATTCGATTGAATATTGAGATCGAATTCTAGAGATTTTGCATCGAGTTGAGATCGATATGTTGCGGCTATTTGCTCTAGGAGTAGTGTCAGATCGATCTGTTCTATCGTGTCTTTGCTTTGGTGCAGCTTGTCAGAACGACAATCTTTTTCGGCTCTAGCTAATAGTAATAAATCTTCAGTTAGAGTAATAATTTGCTCTGTAGCACTAGCGATCGCCTTAAACTTTTTCAGATCTCCCGCTCTCATGCCATCGGCATATTTGAGAGCGGTACTAGCGTTAGTTTTTACCGCCATTAATGGACTGCGTAGTTCATGAGCGGCATCTGCGGTAAACTGTTGCAATCGTTGATAACTAACTACTGTGGGTTTCATCGCCCTGCGCGTCAGCCAAATTCCTGCTCCACCACTAATTGTCAGAGAAAGTATCATTCCACTAATTAAGCCAATATCTAGTTTGTGGAATGTCCGATCGAGTGCATCTAAAGATTGGGTAATCCGCACATAGCCGATTTGTTGTTGGCTATCATTACTAATAATTGGGACGACTGCCGATATTGTTTCATCTGGTTTTTGTCCTACGTATTTATTGAATTGAACTGTAGAGTTAATATTTAAGGGCAGATTTACATTAAGATTGCCGACTTTATTTACTAAGTTTTCTCGGCGATCGAACCACTCAAATTCTCGATCTGACATCGCTACATTGCTTCCGGTAAATTCATCACTAACAATCAATCGATTGTCCTTGATTTCGGCATGGGTAGCCGCAACTTTTGCTAAGATTACTAATTCTTGACTCAAACTCTGACGCAGACTATAGCCAAATACCAACCGTACTGCGATCGCAAATACGCCCAAAATTGCTGTAAACACGGCTAGATAAGAAAGTAGTAATTGCCAGCGCAAGCGATCGAACATAACTAAATTAATTATTTAACGTGAGTTCGGGTTAAGCAGAACAGAGCAAATTGCTCTGCATAGCGATTCCTGGCTTCTTGGGTTGATGGCAATAAGCGATCAACCCACAGAGAATGTTAACAAAACAGTTAACAGGAGAGCGATGGCGGGAGTGTTCGATCTGAGAAATATTTTTCAATTGGTCAATCACAGTCTCAACAACAGCGCGTTTTCGTAACAGCAATCGATCGCCCAGAGACATCAAACGTTGTTTCATATTACGTTTAAGTTTAGTAACTACCTGGACACCAATGCTATCCATCAATTCCTCAAACAATTTTTGAGAGATGTAACCTTTATCTGCAAACACTTTGCCAAATAGATGTTGGAGCAAATCAGGTACGGGTTTACGGTCGTCCACGTTTCCAGGAGTAACTTGAAAGTTGAGTAACTCGCCTTTGTCATTGATGACCAGATGTAATTTCAAACCAAAGAACCAATCTACTGATGTTTTGCCACGAGCAGCAACATCTTTAAACACTTTATGCTGATTGATTCGGCGATTGTGACAGACTTTTAGGCAGGTAGAATCCATAAAACTGATGCCTGTACAAGTACCAAAACAAGAGCGGAGATAGGCACACAAAGGGATTAGGGTATCTGGCACCCACTCAATAAAGCGGTTGTAGCTAACTAATTTGGGAAAATGTCTCTGCCATTGAGTTTGAACTTTTTCAAGATAATAACTTTTGAAATTTCGGTAATAAGATTGGTGAAACCCAATCAGAATAGTCATGACTTCACTTAAACATAGGCTGCGCTTGCGTTTTCGCGCTTGTAAATCATGACTGAGCAGTTGACTTTGCCACTGCTGTTCAAAAACCTGGCAGAAATCATCGACGGAACAAAATAGTTCTTCTACACTAGGCATAAGGCAATTCAGGTTGGTTGGTTAGTTGGTACTTCCAGACTACCTGCTTTGCCCCTTTTTTGCTTCTCCTTATCCCGAACTCACGTTAAATACTTTATT
>JANYIT010000108.1 GCA_025358725.1 Chamaesiphon sp. GL140_3_metabinner_129_sub | reverse complement strand
GGCAATTGATCAATTGCCCCTACCTTAAATTTTGGAGATTACCTGTAGAGTAAATAATTCCTAAATTCAGCGATTCGGATGATAACATCGCATTAATAGGGGCTAATAGCTTCCAGTTCCAATTTGACTCCATCAAGGCGGTTTTACGATCGCCGATAAAATTTTAGAATCGATAGAAGTACAACGACGAACTAGCTAGATTGTTATACAATGAAATTTTAGCAGCAGATGAATTATGACAAATCTAGTCGAACAAAAATGTATCCCTTGTCATGGTGGCGAATCAGCAGCTACACCTGCTGAAATTGCTGCTTTTCAACCGCAAATTCCCGATTGGTGTCAGTTTGAAGTCAACGGTGAACAACGAATCGAAAGATTGTATAAATTCAAAGATTTTCAAACGGCACTCGCATTTACTAATGCTGTTGGCGACGTAGCGGAAGCTGAAGCGCATCATCCAGCACTGTTGACAGAATGGGGCAAAGTGACAGTTACTTGGTGGACGCACACAGTTGGTGGATTGCATCTCAATGATCTGATTATGGCAGCAAAAACCGACTCAATCGCCAAAAAATTTAGCTAAAACCTAAAGCCTAAAACCTAACTAGAAGCACTAGTGTAAAATCTCAGTGCAAACCGCCAAACACGATTTGATAAAAACAGTAGCACCGCCGCTAAACATCCCCCACTAGCAATCCAGACCGGATTTCCTCTTCCTAATAGCGTCTCCGCAGGTACGGTAGTTAAAAATGCCACTGGAATCACAAACGTAAAAAAGAAGCGGTACGTGGTAGGATAAGCCCCGATTGGAAAACGTCCCGCCGCCAGCAAACCCCGCAATACCTCAGTAATATTGTAAATCTTGGTAAACCAAATACTCGTTGCACCCAAGATAAACCACAGGCTATAAAGGATCGACACCCCAAATATCAGTGGTATCGCGCCCAGCAGATAAGCACCCGCACCAACACCGAGCAAACTTCCAGCATAAAAGACAATCATTAACCCAAATAGCAGATCCGGCAATCCCCACAAGGAGAAACTATGAAAGGAGAGCCAAAATTGCGAACTAATCGGCTTGAGCAATACAAAGTCCAGCGTTCCATTCTGGACGTGCTTGACAATCCGATTGAGATTACTTGCCAGGAATGCACTAGAAAATCCTTCTAGAAATGTGAAGATACCAACCACAATTAATGCCTCTTCCCATCGCCAACCTTGAAAGTTATAACCTTTTCGATAAAATAGAAATAGACTAAATAAACTTCCGGCAAGTCCGCCCAAGCTACTCAAGGCGGCAAAGACAAAATTCAGCCGATATTCTAACTCTGCCGCGATCGCCGTTTTCCAAAAAATCTGAATTAAGTTCAAATACCTATACATGATTCATAGCTAACATGGACTTTACTGGATTCGCTTTCAACTTTCAACTTCTTGCACTGAGCGTAGCCGAAGTGTCAACTTTCAACTAACTTCACGCCCCCATCCCTGAATACTGGTGTAAACCTTTGAGCCAGAGCCAACGATTGACGATCGAGAAAATAATTACCCAAATCAACATCACCCCAAAACTCTGAATTACATCGACTTTTAGACCAGTTAAAATACTAGCGGGGAAGTTGATAATATAAGGAAATGGTGTCCACATCACGATCGATCTCATTGCTGCTGGGAAAATTTCGAGTGGGGCAATCGCGCCTGACAGAAAGAGATGCACCAAGAACCATACTTCCTGAATTGAACTAGCCTTCTCAGTCCAAAAGGCAAACATTGCCAGGGTATATTGAATTAAAAATTGCAAGGCAAATGCACAGATACTCGCGATCGTAAATAGCAGTAATTGCCTAAAACTAGGCAACCAAAATGCACCTGGATACAACAAGAAAAATAGTACAACTAATCCAAGAATAAATGGCAACCTGGCAAATCGTTCGGCAATATGCGACGCGATATGATGCCAAACCGGATCTAATGGTTGCAACAATCGAAACGACAACTTCCCATCGACAATCTCTCGTTCAAAATCCCAAATTACCCAGACGACAGTCAGTTGTCGCACCAGATAAACTGCCAAAAAATACCGCGCAAACTCGATCGCCGATAAACCAAAGTTCACCTGCTGCGCGGCTTCGCTCCACACACCCATCAAAATGAACGGCAATGACCCTGAAAGTGCCCACAGGATGAGTTCAGCTCGATACTCTAACATATAGGCATAGTAAGTCAGCAGCAGCGATCTAAAGACTCTAAATAATTGGTTCACAAGTCTAATTACAACTATAGCTACAGCGGTTCCCAGCTAAATTAAGCATAACGTCGATCTTACCGATTGGGTTGATGCTCCAGCGGAGACACACATCTGGTTGTCGATCTGGAGTTTGAATCCCCAACTCCCAACCAAATTTAATTGTAAAGATTTGCCAAAGATCCCATATACCTAAACTTGTGGCACCGAGAATAGCTAAACTACTCTAATAGAAGATATCTAAAATTCGATCGCAATTAATATGAGTGTAGTTAGTCAAGTTATTCTCAAAGCCGATGACGCTTTGCGCTACCCAAGTAGCGGAGAACTCAAAAATATCCAGTCATTCCTCGAAACTGGCGAACAACGGATTCGGATCGTTACCACCTTAGCAGAGGGTGAGAAGAAAATTGTTGAGGCAGCCAGCAAGGAGCTGTGGAGGCTTCATCCTGACTACATTGCACCTGGTGGCAATGCTTACGGACAAAAACAACGCGCTCAGTGTTTGAGAGATTATGGTTGGTACCTGCGGTTAGTTACCTATGGGGTGCTAGCTGGAGACAAAGATCCGATCGAGAAAATTGGACTGATTGGCGTGCGGGATATGTATAATTCCCTCGGTGTTCCAGTTGCAGGCATGGCTGATTCGATCTCCGCACTCAAAGCAGCAGCTTTAAATCTGCTCAATGATGAAGATGCCGCAGCAGCAGCTCCCTATTTTGATTACATTATTCAGGATCTGTCCTAGTCTACATTTGTTATTGGTACCTGTTCCATTTTGTCAGTTATAAATAACCCCCAGTGTTGCTGGGGGTTATTTATTAGCTAGAAGTGCGATCTGGCTATTTACTCACAATATCTGATTTGATGCGCGGGAAAAAAAGGCAAGCGCAACTTTCAACTTTCAACTAATCCCTACCATAATTGCCACCAAGATTTACCATTCCACTGAGAACCAGCGACAAACTGTTTACCACTAGCCGTGGTGCCAAGATAAGCCCAATAAACGTTGAGATTACTATGATTGTTAGGGTCAGTAACCACTTGACCTGGTTCAATCCATTGGCTTTTACCCAGATCGTACCATTCTTGAAATTGTTGGGAACTGAAGAAACCACCAGTAATTGAGTGGAGAACTAATGTCTTGCCTTTGTGAATATATGTCCCAAAACGATCGATTCGGATTTTTTCTGTCGATCGATTAGTAATACTCGTTGCATAATATGGCTTCTGCCGATCTGCTCGATTCCGACAGTGCTGGACATCTAGAAAACTTTTACCTACTTTCAAGTCCGCCCAATCTAATGTCGCAAAAATGACATCTTCAACAATCGGACGAGAGCCATCAGCTTTAGCCTTGAGTGCTGTCGCAAACAGCGAACCAGCTAATTGAGTGTACTCTAAGCTATGTTTGGTTTTGCTCGAAGTGATTGTTTTGATCGTCCTCAGTTTACTTGTTGCCAGACAAGGATCGAGATCTAACTTGGGTCGCTCTTGTAGTTGCTTGCTCATCATTGACTACCTAAATCCACAGCTAAATTTACTGACTGATAGATTTAGAATGCCCATAAAATCCCCAGAATCGATACTTTTGGGTTGCTTTGATCAGTAGATCTTCTCCAAACCTGAGTTCGATGAGGCAAAGCCTCATCGAACTCAGGCTATTCCTGTGGATGATGCGGTTGAAATTATCGATCGATTATTGACTACAAATAAATTGAAGTTTACCTACTGATCGTCCCCCAACTTAATCGTTGGGGAATTATTTACTTTCTACAATACTGTCGATCGGGGAATTGAGCATTTAGCATTATAATTAAGACAGATGCCTAAATTGAGGTGAGTTATGGCTCTATCAACCCAATTACTGGATATTTTGGGAATTCCAGGTTCGACAAGTTCATCTTCAGCGATCGATCGTGCTGAAGTAGTTCGGCGCGGATTATCGATCGAGTCTTTTAAGCGAGTGGCTAGTTACTACCAACTCTCAGACGCTCAGATGTCCAAGGTGGTAGGAACTTCAGTGCGAACGATCGTCAGGCTTCAGAAAGAAGATAAGCCTTTAAATGCCACTTGGTCCGATCGATTGTACCGACTAGCGAGAGTTGCGGCTCAAGCGCAGGATGTATTTGAGAGTGCTGACACGGCGACTAGCTGGCTGAAGCGACCCAATCGAGGCTTAAATGGTCATGCGCCTGTCGATTTACTGGATACGGATGCAGGCACAGAGCAGGTGGTGGAATTACTCGATCGAATCGAGTATGGAGTGTACAGTTGACTCTCAGTCTGTGGCGAATTTCCAAGCGGAAGTATGCAGATACAGCTTTTAGTGGCGAAGGTGCCACGCGAGTCGGCGGACGTTGGAATTCTCGCGGACAGGGGATGGTTTATACTTCGGGAACGCTGTCACTAGCGGCGTTAGAAGTCTTCGTCCACATCGAGGTAGAAGATGTGGCGACGATGTTGGCTTGGATTCGGGTGGATGTACCTACAGAGGTAAAGATTGAGTATCTAGAAGTGGCTCAATTACCGCCAGATTGGCGTAATATTCCCGCACCTGCTGTTTTGGCGACTATGGGAGATAACTGGTTTAGATCGGGTTCAACAGCAATTTTAGCTGTGCCTTCGGTAGTTATTCCAATGGAATATAACTATTTGATTAATCCATCACACCCCGATTTTATGAAGCTAAGGGTAGAATCTCCACAACCATTTGAGTTAGATCCCAGACTTTGGAAAAGTTAAAATAGAATTACCCCGACGGCGATCGATTTCACTCAAGTTTGAATAGATCGTAAGTAATGGGTAGGAAACAGCCTCAAAATCGACTAACTGGTATGTATATCATCAGAGCCAGATTAAGTGCTATGAAAATATGGGAGATAATTAAGTTTTGAATACGAAATTAGTAGAATCTTTAGTTCAAGTAATTGAAGCTCTGCCTTCAGAAGATTATCTGCTGTTGCAAGGACAGCTTACCGATCGCAATATTCAAAAAACCGAGGGTGTATGTGGCGGATATGCTCGAATCCGTAATACTCGAATTCCAGTTTGGACGATCGTTTCGTTCCACAATCAAGGTGCAGATGAGGCAGAATTACTCCGCAACTTTCCTAGTCTAACGCTATTCGATTTGGCTGCTACCAGGGCTTATTATGCAGCCCATCGAGCGGAAATCGATCGGCTGATTGCTTCCCATGATCAGGAAGATCTGACGAATGGCTAGATTATATTCAAACGAAAATCTAGCGATCGATCTGGTTGAAGCACTTCGCCAATTTAACCACGATATTCTCTCATCTTACGACGCAGGACAAGCGAATCAAGGGATTCCCGATGATCAGGTATTGGATTATGCCACACTGAACGATCGCAGTGTCATCACATTTAATCGCGATGATTTTGTGGCATTACACCGCAACGGCGTAAATCATGCTGGCATTATTATCTGTAAGGACGATCGGGACTATCTCGGACAGGCTCAAGCACTTCATGACTATCTAGAGACTCAAGTGACTCGACTCCACAACCGCTTGATTCGAGTTCAACGGCAAAATCAGCCGAAGTCGAGTCAAAAGCTATTCGTAGTTCGAGAGTATTTGCGATAATTGGACAGATGAAAATAACTGGATCGATGCTGTCGGCGTGAGTTAGATCGCATCTTGAATAAATCAAAGGAGAAAACACTATGACTTATACACAACCTCAAATCGATAGTGATTTCAATATCATTCCTGGTGAAGATATCGAGATTCGAGCTAGAAAAATGGCAGCGGCTGGACAAAAACAAGTTGCGGAAGATATTGCTCGTCTCAAAGCAATGGGAGAGCCGATTCACTATATGCTCGGTCATAAATTAGTTAGAGAAGAAGCCAATGGACAGAAATTTGAGATTGAAATCCAAGAAGACGGCAGCGAAAAAATAATCGGTGAAATTCTCTAAAACATGCCAACTTTGACAGTAATTGCTGGAGCTAATGGCTCTGGTAAATCGACATTAACGAAACAGTTAGAGCGACCAATTCTATTAATCGACCCCGATGCAATTGCCAAAGAACTCAATCCGTTCGCGTAGCGTCGCCTCTGGCGAATCGATCCAGCATCTGCGGCGATTGCGGCTGGTAGACAGGCTCTAGCTCTTGCCCAGCAATACATTCAGTTAGATCTGGTGTTGAGTTAGCTCGCCTAGCATTTAAAAACTTTTTTAACAAGCTTGATAAAGGTGACTTTAGTAGATTGGGCTTGTCATTATTTATATTTTCAATGTCTGCTGTTACGAGTTTAACTACTTGTATCGTAACAATATCTTATGCTTCCAGAAAAGATGTTCAAAACTCATGGAACAAAGATCATAATAGTTTGTTCGATGATTTTGATGGCTTCAGTAACTTCTGGCCTAAATTTTTTATGACTGCGATTAGTAAGCCAATGAATATATTTAATGGAAATGGAACAATGGATGTCAAACAAGATTCTAATAATATCGATAAAAGTCAAAACGTTAAAGCTGGAAGAGATGTTAGCCCTGTTCAGCCAGTAATTGGGAATGAAAATAAAGATACAAATATTGTTGGTAATTTTGCTCAAGAAGCTATCAATAAACTTAATGAAAATCCATAATTAAAAAATAATTTAGAGTTGCTTTGTCAAAATATTGATCGAGCAACTAATGAACTATCTGCTGGTGAAAAGACAACTTTGTTAGAACAGACAAAATCTATCGCAGAAGCAAGCACTAAACCTGAGCCAGAAAAAAGTCGTTTGTTAAATCGGGCAAAAGAAAATTTTACTTTCGTCTTAAAACATCTTCCAGAAGCTGCTAAGATTATCGACTCTGGTGATAAATTGCTACCTGTAATTTTCAAGCTATTAGGATTACCTTGATACACGCATCTACCAGATTTCCGTCAAACTCAGCTCAAACCCTGGCATCACAGAGCCACAATCGATTGCTAAAGGCAGGTCTTCGACCAACGATGTTGGTGACTGACAGGTTTTCACCCCTATTCCGAACTCATAAATATCAACCTGTTTGTCTTGAGGGTTGATGAGCAAACCTAACTTCACCCCTAGCCGCTGATATTCGACCATCTTTTTTCTCACGTCACCCAGCCGATCCGTAGCCGTTGGCGTAGCCTCTCCTGTGGAGAATCTCAGCATTCCCTATCACAGCAAGTATTTTAGGATTTAAGTATGTGACAAGCAGCTAATGTTAACTTTGGTACTATTCAGGGTACGTTATGGCTATGAAGAGCTGGGAATCGCGATCTAGAATTGTCAATAACTTTTGCTTTGCCTGCTGTTTCGCTCCGGTGGAGAAACGGCAATCGATGGAAAATTGCCATGTTTGATGTCACCGCCCCAAATCACCGTACTATTTGTATCGATCGTCACTATTTAGTCTGCAAGCCATACTTAATTTTTGCTTGAAACCAGATAAATCTGATTTGCACAGAATAGTTACGCCCTATAATAAAAGTCATCTTGACAACCGATTAGGTCAGCTAACTGTATCGTGATTATCAGCATTAAGTCTGGCAAGACGATTAAGCTTAGTTGCTAATCGTGGTTGCGATCGTGGAGTTAGGGTTCGGCACTTGCCCAGTCAGGTTATGAGAGTATCAATCGATCCGATCTGGTTAATCTGAGTTCACCCACTCCACCCCAATTTATGTCAATTTGAACACCCTAAATTAAAATGTGAGGAGAATCACCCGAATGTCATCAGCACTTTGGAAATCTATATTAATTAGCCCCGTAGCTTTGGGCATCACGCTGTTACTATCCACTGGGGTCATGGCAGCACCAAAAAGCAACAGTGCTACACCAGTTAGGGTCGCTGCTAGTGACTTAATCTTGAACAAAGCAAGTGGTGCTACGCCTGTTAAAGTTGCTGCTAGTGAAACAACTCCAGCGACTCAAGCAGAAACAGATCGGCCGGAAGTTGCGACTGATATCGTCAAACCCGGTGACTGGTCTTACACAGCTCTTCAAGGAGTAGCTAGCAAATATGGTTGTAATCCTAATCTCAACAACCAACCTGTTTCTCAGCTTGAATTTGCGCGGAGTTTGAATACCTGTCTAGGTAAAGTCGAACCAATGCTAGCGCAACAACCCAGCAGTGTCACGACTGGCGATCTCGAAATCATCAAAAGATTGACTCAAGAGTATCGCGCCCAACTAACTGAACTCGATAGTCGCCTCACTAGTGCAGACAAAAGAGTCGCTCAAGCGCAAGCAAACCAGTTTTCTACTACGACTAAACTCAAAGGGGAAGCGATCTTCAACCTCACAGGTGCTTTGGGTGGTTCCAATTCCAATAATCTGGTCTTCGGCGATCGAGTTCGGTTATTATTTGAAACTAGCTTTAGTGGTCAAGATCGACTCTGGACACGTCTAGCAACCGGAAACCAACCTGGTGTAACTGGCAATTTAAAAAATGGTGCAACTTCTGAAGGTGCTCAAGTATCTGAAGTTAATGGTAACAATGCTGTTAGTGTAGACTGGTTAGCCTATCAATTCCCTGTCAGCAATACCAATGTTTACGTATCAGCAGTTAACGGGATTCATAGTGACTACGCCCCCACCTACGGATCTAATTTTGAGGACTTCACTGGTGGTAATGGTGCCCTGTCCAACTTTGCAGAATCTAGCCCAATTTACAAAATTGGTGGTGGTGCTGGGGTGGGTACTAGTTTACCCCTTGCTGATACTGGCCTGAAGTCTTTGACAGTCGGCTACTTTGCAGGTGCCACCAGCGCAAATAAAAACGTTGCTGGTCAAGGTTTATTCAATGGTGACTATGCTCTATTAGGACAATTGAATTTCAAGCTGGGTGATAAGTTTGATGCTGGTTTAACCTATGTCAATAGTTATCATACTGGTGCCAATGCTATTTATGGTTTTGGTGCTGGTACTGGATTAACAGGTACTAGTTTAGCCAACTCAAATGCTGCTGGTGCTACTGCCAATTCCTATGGGGCTGAGTTTGCTTACAAGGCTAGCGATACTTTAGCTTTCAATGGATTTGTGCTAAATACTAGTACTAATAAAGCGACCATCGGCAAACAAGATCTTTGGAGCTATGGCGCGGGAATTTCCTTACCCAACATTGACGGTAAGGGTAGTTTACTTGGGTTGCTAGTTGGCGCAGAACCTTATGTTGGTGGTGTAGGTAGCACTCCCTATCACATCGAAGGTTTCTACAAATACAAATTCAGCGACAATCTCAGTATTACGCCTGGTTTGATCTATCTAACTTCACCCAACCAACTTAGTGGCAATGGTGCATTAATTGGCGTTGTCAGAACTACTTTTACGTTCTAATGAACCTAGTTTAATTAGTTATTTGATTGTTGGATCGATCGAATATACCCAAGTAGTCAGTGGTGATATTTCACTACTGACTACTTTTTTGATAGCTCACTATTTACTAACAGCTATTATTTTTTCAATCCAAATGTATAAAATACAACTCTTCGCTATCCTACTTTCTGGATAAATATTTTGGGTGGAACTAAACAGGAGAGTTGAGCTGTCCCCAGCTCCATTCGATGATCCGAAAATTTCAAGCCAATAATTCCACCCTTCTTGAGAATCAAGTGGTGATAAACCTGCCCAAATATCCATAATTCCGCCCATTCACTCAAGTTAGGCTCATGTCCAACTAAAGCTATTGTCGAGACAGAACTATCTGTAGATCTTGCGTTCCACTCTATCAACCAAGACTCGATCTTCCCCATTGGTTTCAAGTTCTGAGATACCTCTAGTTTCGGACTAATTTGCTTGTCAATTAAAATGTCAGCAGTCTGTCGTGCGCGGACTAGTGGACTAGTAATCATCAGATCAAAAGTTAACTCCAATTTCCCCAATCGATCGGCAACTTGTTCGATCTTTTTACGTCCTATTTTAGTAAGTGGTCTTAATTCATCATTAGCCATTGAGTTTAGAGCAACGGGGTCTGAATCGATCGCAATACCATGACGAATTAAATATAAATACATATTTTTTTAATTATTTGATGCTCGTGGTTGAGGCTCAAAGCAGCAGCGGCTGTACAACGATCAAATGAGATAACTAATGGGTAACTGTTGATTATTCATTGGTATATCTATCGATCGATTGGGAACTCTAAACATGGATGGTAAATACTTTGAGGCGATCGAGGGTGCAGTGGCTATGATACAACAATATGTAGCAGGGTTTGTGAATCAGCGCAATCGGCGATTTCGGTGGGAAGCTTTTTTACCCAAGCGAAAAGCTTGGATTCAATCCCTAATTTTATTACCGTTTGGCTTACCTGTTGGTAATTTCTTGGGTGCTAGTTGGCATTTTTCAGTAAATTCAATCGTCGCAGAACATCAATATCTAATTGGAGTTCTAGCGATGACTTTTAATTTATTACTTCCCAGTTTATTTTTTGCCTGCCTCTTTCATTGGGGCTGGTTTATTTGGCACCAAGAATCATCCACCTGGTACCCCAAAGCAGAGGCATTGTGGGCGGGATTTTATGCTACCTTCACGATTGCCTTATCCTTTGGGAGCGTCGGACTATTGACTCACAATTTGGGGATTTGCGGAAATCCAGCTTGGGGTTCTGTCGGTGAAACTTTGCTCTGCAATCTCAATGGTTATGGGTTTGAATCCAAATCCTGGTTTGGAGCCTGGTTTATTATCGCTGCTTATTGTTATCAATCCCAAGACTCGATCGACTCATTTTATCAATGGATGTTTCACCGAAACAACTATTCCTCACGCGCAAATCCTACTGATTTTATAGCTACGGCGACAGCTCATGATGATTTAGCTCCAGATGATCATTTTGGAGCCAATCCACTTGACACAATTGCCACTGACGGTGAAGAATAGACCCTCAAATAAACGCCCCAATGCTAAAATACGACAGTATCACTTCGATAGCACCAGCACACCATCAGGCGATCGCAACTAAGTAAATTGCTAAACCGAAATCATCATCGTAATTTTAGTCTGGAGCGTTTGTGCCAAACATTAGTTGGTAGTACGATCATCTGTCTAAGTTGGGGTCAAAGTTTACCAAGCGTCGCCAACCCAGTTAGCTCCTTGCACCTGCGCGACACTGCTATCTCTCCCCTACTCAATCACAATCAGCAAACAGCGAATCTAATCGTCCAAAATCCGCCTCCGGCTGAGATCCAGCCAGCACCAGCTAAGCAGCACTCGATGCCCCACGGGAGCGGCTACGATCTCAGTCCCGAAATTATCAATAGTAGCCCCGTCTTGCAAAAATGGCTCAAGAGTATTCCCGATGTGATGAGTGACATCAAAACCGATCCCAGTTTTCGGACACGGGTAAAAGTTGGCTATTCCCAATATCCCTCCACCAATCAATCTGGTGGGGTACATCTCGCTGTAGATGATGTTTTCTTTGGAAGTACCGGACTTTCAGCTAGTGCCAATTACAATTTCGCCTCTAATGGCAACCGCAATGCTTATGGTGCCGATGCTCAGTACTATCTATTACCCCTCGGCGGTTATTTGAATATCACGCCACTAGTCGGATTTCGTCATCTCCAAACGGATCAATATAGCCGCGACGGTTTAAATCTTGGCGTGAAATTAATGGTAGTTCCTTCCCGTGGCGGTGGTGCAGATTTAGCCCTGAGTCAAAGTTGGGTAGGTTTAGGCAGTAGTACTGAAACAGGTTTGACAACTCTCTCTGTCGGTTATGCACTGACAAATCAGCTCCGGCTATCTACAGATATCCAGCAACAAAATGCTAGAGAAAACTACGATAGTCGAGTAGGTTTTGGAGTCGAGTGGATGCCTTAGAGGATGTTTGGAAAGTATTATCCTTAAGCTAGCAGATCGGTCACTCCCCTGCGATAATATCGATAGCTAACCGCTGCCTTTACAGGGCGAGTGAATCAACGAAAAAATTAAGATGCGACTGTCTAAAAGCTTATTTGTCACCCTGCGAGAAGAGCCAGCCGAAGCCGAAATCCCCAGCCATAAACTGCTATTGCGGGCTGGGTATATTCGCCGGATTGGTAGTGGCTTATATGCTTATCTACCTTTGATGTGGCGGGTATTAACGAAGGTGCGGCAGATTGTCAAAGAAGAAATGGATGCAACAGGCGCGCAAGAGTGTCTGCTGCCTCAACTCCAACCCGCCGAACTCTGGCAGCAATCGGGACGTTGGGATACTTATACTCAGTCTGAAGGGATTATGTTTGCCTTCACTGACAGACAGAAGCGGGAAGTGGCTTTAGGACCAACTCATGAGGAAGTCGTGACGGCAGTAGCTCGCGATCTGATTAAGTCATATCGTCAATTACCCCAACATCTCTATCAGATTCAGAGTAAATTCCGCGATGAAATTCGTCCCCGGTTCGGATTGATGCGCGGGCGGGAATTTATCATGAAAGATGGTTATTCCTTCCATGCCGATACAGATAGTCTCAAGGCTACCTATGATGATATGCATCATGCTTATAGCCGGATGTTGACTCGCTGCGGTTTGAAATTTCGGGCGGTAGATGCCGACTCCGGCGCGATTGGTGGTTCTGGTTCCCAAGAATTTATGGTGCTGGCGGATGCGGGTGAGGATGATGTGATGTACACGGCGGATGGCAAATATGCCGCCAATGTGGAAAAAGCGGTGTCTCTGGCTCCCGATGCGATTGCTTCAACTTTCACTAGTTATGAAATTAAGGATACTCCCAATACAAATTCGATTAAGAAACTAGCGAAATTTTTGGAGTGCGACTTGACCTCGATCGTCAAAAACGTGCTTCAGCAGGTAGTCTATGATAATGGGACGACGGTGCTGGTATTGATTAGCATTCGATCGGATCGAGAAGTAAATCAGGTTAAATTAAATAACGAACTGGTAAAATTAGCTGCTAATTATGGCGCGAAAACAGTGATCGCATTAGAAGTTCCTGATGGAGTCGCGATCGATAAATGGGCAGCCAAACCATTGCCATTAGGTTATATCGCCCCAAATTTAGGCGATGAATATATTAATTCGACTCCAAATGTACATCCCCACTTTCTCCGATTGGTCGATGAAACCGCCGCCAGTCTGACTAACTTTATCACAGGGACAAATGCAGCCGAAAAACATGTCGTCGGAGCCAACTGGAATACTAATTTTCCATTACCATCCATCGTTGTAGATATTCAAAAAGCCCAAGTAGGAGATCGCGCCATCCACGATCCGACTCAACTGATGGAAACTGCTCGTGGGATTGAAGTCGGACATATCTTCCAACTCGGAACCAAATATTCCGCAGCAATGGGAGCCACATTTACCAACGAACAAGGCGAAGAACAGCCACTAGTCATGGGTTGCTACGGTGTCGGCGTATCCCGACTAGCGCAAGCAGCAGTCGAACAATCCTACGACAAAGATGGCATTATTTGGCCCGTCGCGATCGCCCCTTATCATGCGATTATCTGCGTCCCCAACATTTCTGACACCCAACAAATGGAGGTCGCCGAACGCCTCTACACCGAGTTAAATCAGATGGGGGTCGAAACTATCCTCGACGATCGAGATGAACGCGCTGGAGTCAAATTCAAGGACGCTGACTTGATCGGCATCCCCTACCGGATCGTCACTGGACGCTCTCTCAAAGATGGGAAGGTAGAAGTAGTCCACCGCGCTACGAAACAATCTCAAGATATCGCCGTCGAGGCTGTTGGTACGACGATTCAGGAGTGGATTAGGCTTTAGGCTTTAGGCTTTAGGCTTTAGGCTTTAGGCTTTAGGCTTTAGGGACGCTTGCGTCCCAACTCCCCGCTCCCAACTCCCAACTCCCAACTCCCCGCTCCCAACTCCCAACTCCCCGCTCCTATGGAACTAATCGCCATTCTCCTGTCCGGTATCACCGCCTTATTTTCGCTCACTGGGGTGGTGGTGGACAAAAATGTAGAAGCTGCCTTATTGTCTCAGATCGACCATGCAGAACAACTGCAAGTCAGAGTTGATAATGCCCCCGTTCACCAGATTATCAGCGGAAAAATCAACAAGCTGCGGATTGCGGGGCGGGGTTTGTGGGTGACAAAGGATCTGCGGATTGATACACTGGAAGTTGAAACCGATCCGATCGCGGTAAATCTTCAAGCGATTCAGGCAGACGGACAAAATCTGCGTGCTGCATCTCTCCCACAGCCAATTCAGGCTGGTGTGAAGTTCAAGTTCACTGAAGCAGATCTTAATAATTTCTTAAAATCTCCGGAGGCGATCGCCAGGCTTCAGAAAATGACTACGAGTACTTTCGGTGGGGTGGCTAGTTCTCTCAATAAGGATTACCAAGTCACCAATCCACAAATAAGATTTCTAGGTAATAATCGAGTGGGAATTCAGGCAGAATTAAAAGATCCAAGTTCTGGAGAAAAACTAGCTGTCAATCTCGAAACTGGTGTCAGTATCATCGGTGGGCGAAAATTCAAACTATTGGAACCCACCGCGAAAGTGGGTGGTACTCAAGTTCCACCATTTCTCCTTGCTGGCTTAACGACTAGTTTGGGAGAGCGATTAAATTTAGATATGTTAGGACAGCGTGGTCTCACTGCGCGAATTCTTCAGTTCAAAGTTAATCCCCAATCACTCGAATTGGCTGCCTTTGTACGGGTAACTGGAACTAAGTAAGGACGATGCTTAGTCAATCATCATATTACTCCCAGCCAGCTCGTTTGCGTCGCATTTACAAATCAAACACTACGCAAATGTGACAGCCGATTAAATCTACCAAGTGCAGTAACAGTAATGTTTTTATGTCCAAATACAGTTATTTTAGTCGCTGATATTGGAGCCTCGGTCTGAAAATATCATTGTTCCCAAGTCAGTGTCCTACCAGTTAAACTAGTAGTGGTGCAACTTTAAAACTCAGGTATTGTCCTCATCTAATTATTTATAGGAATCTTAATTATGGAAGAACAAAAATCTGGCTCTAGAAGCATAGTTGCTACTAGCCTTTCAGCCCTAGCAGTAGTGGCAATTATCACTGGTGGTGGAATAGCCTGGTTGATGACCAAAAATCAACCCCAATCAAGGACCCCAAGTACCATTAATCCCTCTAGTTCAAATCCAATTAAAACCACCGAGGTTAATCCGCCGACTGTTAACCCAATTGCGGTTACACCCGATTCGACTACTGTCGTCCCACCGTCACAACTTCCCTCAGTTGGTACGAAAGTAACCAAGCCAGCAACACCAAACATCGCTCAAAATAACGAAAGAACTATTAAAATTTGGCGATTAGACGATAATGGCAAAAAAACCTTTTTAGTTCCACAAGAACGGAAAGATCCGGAAGCTATCACCTCAAATCCAGAGCTGCGCGTCCAAAGATCGATGTCCAGTTTACTCGCATCAGCAGGTAAACCAGATGGTAAGTTGACTTCCACAATTCCGGTTGGAACCAAGCTATTGAGTGCGAAAGTGATGGCAGACGGAATCCATATCGATCTGTCTAAGGAGTTTACTCAAGGATTCGGCGCAACTTCGATGATTGGTAGATTGGGGCAAGTCGTCTACACAGCTACAGCTCAAAATCCCGACGCGCCTGTATGGATTACGGTAGAAGGTAAGAAATTGGAAGTACTCGGTGATGTTGGTGTCGAAATTAGACAACCAATTACTCGGACAATTTACGATCGAGATTTCCCAATTAATCCAGATAAGTCAGCAACCCCTTAGCGGCAGAGTGTTGGTTTAACCAGGGTTGATATACATTAGTGTTTGCCCAAATTCGATCGGTTGACCATTTTCGACCAACACTTCCATGACTTGTCCTGCTGATTCGGCTTCAATCTCATTCATCAGCTTCATTGCTTCGATGATACAAACAGTCTGTCCCACTCGAATCCGATCGCCAATAGAGGCAAAAGCTGGCTCATCAGGAGCTGGTGAGCGGTAGAAGGTACCCACCATCGGCGACTTTATTTCTACCCACTGTTTATCGATCGCCGGAGTACTGGACTGATTTGCACCCGCAGCTTGCGAATCAGGAGTCGGTGAAGATATTAATTGCTGATGGACATCGGTGATCGTGGTGGAGATCGCCCCCCTAGTTAGCAGGGGATTGCCCTGACTGACAGTGAGTTCGAAATCAGCATTTTTGAGCGTCAATTCAGTAATATTATTAGCGGCGATCGCCGCTAATAATTCGCTAAGTTCTTTAAAATCAATTGTCATGTTCAGTTCTTAGTTCTTATATCTATCACAACCACAACAAAATTCACTTGCAGATTGATTCGGCTCCAGTCGAGACGATCGAGATCGAGCCGAGAGTGAATTTTGGATTAACCTAGTCCAGTATTGAGCTTGCTCGGCCAACATATTGGTCGGTACAAGGATCAATTTTGATTTTTTCACCGATGCTGATCGATAGGTGTACTGCTACTTACACACCAGTCTAGCTTTCTCGGCCAACATATTGGTCGGTACGAGTATCAATCTTGATTTTTTCACCGATGCTGATAAATAAGGGTACTGTTACTTGTGCCCCAGTTTCGACGATCGCTGGTTTACTACCACCTGTTGCGGTGTCGCCTTTCATGCCAGGATCGGTATCAGTGACTTCTAATACTACTGTATTTGGCAGTTCCACTTCCATGATTTGCTCGCCCCACCGCACGATACTCACTTCCATCCCTTCTTTGAGGTATTTGACGTTAGCACCAATTTGGGCGGGAGTCAGATTGGATTCTTCAAAAGATTCCATATCCATGAACACAAATTGATCGCCATCTTTGTAGGTGTGCTGCATTTTGCTTTTTTCCAGTGTAGCCTGGGGCATAGTTTCCCCAGCGCGGAATGTTTCTTCTACGACGCTACCAGTCTGGACATTTTTGAGTTTTGTTCTTACAAAAGCGGAACCTTTACCAGGTTTGACGTGGAGAGACTCGACGATTTTCCATACGCCGCTCTTCCACTCGATCGTTACACCAGGTCTAAAGTCGTTACTGGAAATCATGAATATTTGTATTGTTGCAGAGAACTATCGGTATCTTATTTTATCAGTCTTGGGACTATGAGGATATAGGGCTGCTAGTGATGGAGCGATCGATAAAGCTTAGAGGTAAAATGATGATGGTGACTGGATTAGCATCGGTAATTGTCTAATTTAACTCCCAACTCTCATTTCCCAACTCCCCACCGAACAATGGAAAATACCTATAACCCCGCCGAGATCGAGTCTAAATGGCAACAATCCTGGACGGCTGCAAATTTATATCAAACCGATACCACTAGTAATAAACCCAAATTCTACGCGCTGTCGATGTTTCCCTATCCATCGGGGAATCTGCATATGGGACATGTGCGGAACTATGTAATTACTGACGTAGTAGCGAGACAGAAGCGGATGCAGGGGTATCGTGTATTACACCCGATGGGTTGGGATGCGTTTGGATTACCTGCGGAAAATGCGGCGATTGAGCGGGGAATTCATCCGGCGACGTGGACGTATCAAAATATCGCCCACATGCGGGGACAGTTGCAGAAATTGGGTTTATCGATCGATTGGGATCGAGAGATCGCCACCTGTTCGCCAGAATATTATCGGTGGACGCAGTGGATCTTTTTGAAGTTCTACGAGGGTGGATTAGCTTATCAGAAAGAAGGCTTTGTGAATTGGGACCCGATCGATCAGACGGTATTAGCTAATGAGCAAGTCGATGGCGATGGGCGTTCCTGGCGGTCTGGGGCGATCGTCGAGAAGAAATCACTCAAACAGTGGTACTTTAAAATTACCGACTATGCCGACCAATTATTGACCGATCTGGATACCTTGACCGGATGGCCGGAAAAAGTCCGCTTAATGCAGGCAAATTGGATCGGGAAATCGATCGGTGCTAATCTAGAATTCACGATTGTTGGCAGTAGTGAGAAGATTACTGTATTTACAACTCGTCCTGATACCGTTTATGGCGTTAGCTATGTCGTATTGGCTCCAGAGCATCCATTAACTGCTCAAGTGACCACTCCAGACCAAAAAGCGACTGTAGCTGCCTTCGTCGAAGAAATCAAGAGTCAGAGCGAGATCGATCGCACTGCCGAAGATAAGCCCAAGCGGGGCGTATTTACTGGAGCGATGGCGATTCATCCTTTCACCGGAACCGAAGTCCCGATTTGGATTGCTGATTATGTCTTGTACGAATACGGTACGGGCGCAGTCATGGGCGTTCCCGCTCACGATGTCCGCGATTTCAAATTTGCCAAGCAATATCAATTACCGATTACCCAAGTTATCGCAGCAACCGCCGATCAATCAGACGAACCGCTCACCGCAGCCTATACCGAAGCTGGCGTGATGATCAACTCCAGCCAATTCGATGGCTTAGATTCTGTCACCGCCAAGCAATCGATTATTGACTACGCCGAACAACAAGGCTGTGGGAAAGCCAAGATTCAATACCGCTTACGCGATTGGTTGATTTCTCGCCAACGTTATTGGGGTGCGCCGATTCCGATGATTCACTGTCCAAAATGTGGCGCAGTACCCGTACCCGAAGCTGATTTACCTGTAAAATTACCTGAAGATGTGGAATTCACCGGAAAGGGTGGTAATCCCTTGGCTCAATTAGAATCCTGGGTAAATGTCCCCTGCCCAAATTGCGGTACCCCAGCCAAACGGGAAACCGACACAATGGACACATTTGTCGATTCATCCTGGTATTTCCTCCGCTATCCAGATGCGAGTAATGACAAGCAAATATTCGATCCAAAAATTACCAATGATTGGATGCCTGTCGATCAATATGTCGGCGGTGTCGAACATGCCGTATTGCACTTGCTATATGCCCGTTTCTTTACTAAAATCGTCCGCGATTTTGGAGCGGGAGATAATGGTAAAACCAAGTTACTTAACTTTGACGAACCATTCAAACAATTGCTGACTCAAGGGATGGTGCAAGGATTGACTTATACAAATCCCAAAACAGAGAAATGTATAGCCCCATCAGCAATCTTAGATCTAGAAAACCCCACAGATCCAGTGACTGGCGACGTGCTGGAAATTTCCATGATCAAGATGTCTAAGTCGAAATATAACGGCGTAGATCCTGAGGAAGTTCTATCCAAATACGGTGCAGATACGGCGCGGATGTTTATCTTATTTAAAGCACCACCAGAAAAAGATCTGGAATGGGATGATGCGGATGTAGAGGGACAATTTCGCTTTCTAAATCGGTTGTGGCGATTGGCAACTAATTATAAACCTGTTGCTAAAACAACCAGCGGTGAACTATCCAAGTCAGAAAAAGATCTACGTCGCTTCGTTCATCATGCGATCCAAGCGATTACCGAAGATTTGGATGGAAATTATCAGTTTAATACTGCGGTATCCGAATTGATGAAACTGAGCAACGCCATCACCGATGCTGATTGCAAAGATTCGCCTGTCTATGCCGAAGGAATCGAAACATTATTGATTCTCTCTGCACCATTTGCACCGCACATGGCTGAGGAATTGTGGCAACTTACCGGACATACTGGCTCGATCCACGAACAACCCTGGTGTGAATTCGATCCTGCGGCTTTAATCGCTGATGAAATTACTCTAGTGATTCAAATTATGGGTAAAACTCGCGGCACAATTCAAATCCCAGCAACTAAGGATACAGCAACTTTAGAAGCCCATGCGCGGGAAGCGGAAATCACGAAGAAGTTTACCGAGGGGAAAGAGATTAAGAAAGTAATTGTTGTACCTGGAAAATTAGTTAACTTTATCATTGGTTAATTATCGATAGATCCCCGACTTCTCGAAGAAGTCGGGGATCTATCGATAATTAAAAACGATCTCTCAAGGCTAAACATACAAGGCGGGTACTTCGTTGGATTTGATTAGTGCTTATTTAGGGCTTGCTGAAGATCTCAGCAAGGCATTCACTGCAGGGGTTTTGAGCCTTTTTTTGCGAATCAAGTGCAAGGTTTTGATGCTTAAAGGCTC
>JANYIT010000209.1 GCA_025358725.1 Chamaesiphon sp. GL140_3_metabinner_129_sub | reverse complement strand
TCTCAATCTTCCTAACAGCTCTATTTTTTGTGCCCCTGTCGCAACCGATCGTTACTTGTCGTTTCGATCTGAACTGCCCTTTCGCGACACCTACCCGACATTAACCTGTCGCGACACGTCTAACCACTTGACATTTAACATAGACTATTGGCTAGCAGGGTTGTCTGCTTTGGAGCAACCGCAGCAAAATATGAGTAAAGTAGTGCAGCGGGGGATTCGCATTTTTAGTAAGCAGTTGCGACAGCATTTATATCAACCCCAGACTCCTACCCTATATATTGCCACTAATGCGGTAATCGATCCTACCGCAGCAGCACAAACCCAAACGCCCCTCGCTCAAGATTTAGGCAAACGTTTACTCCGTGCCTCTGTGCAAAAAGATCGTAGTTGGGTGGATGCAAATCTGCGGTTCACTTTATTTAGTACACACCATCCCGACTCTCAGCACCGAATTACACCCAATAACTTTCCGGCTGTTGCCTATGCTTCTTCGCGAATTATGCACGCTTGGGAGATTCCGGCTTGGATTGATGGTAAACCATATGTAGATGCGGCTTATACTTGTTTGTGCCCAGCACTAGCAATGGTATCCGCAGGATATCAAGAAACGATCGCGATCGCCAATGAGCCAGGGACGATGTATCAAGACATGTTTCACATCGAGTCGATTCCCACCCACAGTCGCGGTGTACCCATCCATCTGATCCGCCCTGATGTCCACCTCAAGGAATTAGGTGTGGATTTTACTAGAGCGACATCAGCAGGCTTGGTGGCAGTATATCGTCACGGACGAGACAAGGGAGCAGAATTTATTAGACAATGGAAGTAGGGGATTAGACTTTAGGCTTTAGGGTTTAGACTTTAGGGGATAGATGTATTTTTGGAATGTAAAAGTAGACTAAATTATAATCAAGTAGGGCAGCATAAATATTGACAATATCTTCTTGTTTCTAGAGCCTAACACCTAACACCTAAAGCCTAAAACCTAAAGCCTTATGAACACTGTTGTCCTAACATTAATCGAAGTACTAGTTGTGATTGGTGGATCGCGATTAGTGGGGTGGGCATTTAGATCGATCGGTCAACCTTTGGTAATCGGTGAAATTGTTGCAGGAATTGCTTTAGGGCCTTCATTATTTGGCTGGCTAGCTCCAGAGTTAGCGGAAGCATTATTTCCCCCTGTGGCTATTCCCTTTTTGAATGTGTTGTCGCAGATTGGGTTAATATTTTTCATGTTCTTGATCGGGTTGGAGTTAGATCCCAAATACTTGCGTGGCAATCTCAAAACAGCAATTGTGACATCAGGTGTAAGTATTCTCGTCCCTTTTTCTCTAGCGGGAATCTTATCATTATTTATTTATCCAATTGTTTCTAATAATAGCGTTTCCTTTACTGCCTTCGCCCTATTTTTAGGCGCAGCGATGTCAATCACGGCATTTCCAGTATTGGCAAGAATTATCACTGAAAATAATCTTCAGAATACGCGACTAGGTACTCTGGCACTAACTTGTGCGGCGGTAGATGATGTGACTGCTTGGTGTTTACTAGCTTTAGCAATCGCTGTCACTAGAACGAATAGTATGACTGGTGCGGTGCCGATCATTATCTATTCTGTGCTCTATATTGGCGCAATGTTGACCGTGGGTAGGTGGTTATTGAATATTTTGTCTACTTATTACGATCGCACCGGAAAGCTATCACAGTTGATGCTAGCAGGGATTTACATGGCAGTTGTATCTTCGGCTCTGATGACAGAGGCGATCGGAATTCACTTGATTTTTGGCGCATTTTTAATCGGTGCTGCTATGCCAAAAAACCCGAAATTGGTGAGAGAAATTGCGCAGAAGACTGAAGATTTTGTCTTGATATTTTTATTACCAGTTTTCTTTGCTTATAGTGGTCTGAAAACTCAAGTTGGTCTATTAAATAGTCCCGAACTCTGGCTGTTGTGTGCAGCAATTTTGGTAGTAGCAATCGTTGGTAAATATGTAGGAACTTATTATGCGGCACGGAGTTGCAATATCGATCGACAGGAAGCTTCCGCGCTCGGTTGGTTGATGAATACACGCGGATTGACGGAATTAATTGTCTTGAATATCGGCTTGGAGTTGGGCGTAATTTCACCGATTCTATTTACGATGTTGGTAATTATGGCATTGGTGACTACTTTTATGACTTCACCACTATTGGAATGGACATATCCCAAGCAATCAATCCGACTTAAAAGTCAGTCAGCACCTTCCCAGACATTCGATCAAGCTCAGGGTGATGTCACGAAATCAGGATTTCAATCGACAACTAAAGCCACATCAATACCGACCCCAATTGATTATCGAATCTTGGTTCCTGTCGCTAATCCCAACACCCAAAAAGGACTGCTCCAACTAGCAACATCGATCGCTCAAAACGATCGCCAATCAGCTATTATTAATCCACTAAGTGTGATTGAATTAGAGGAAGATTATCTATTTCAAAGTACTCCCTTTGAGGCAAATCGGCTGATTGATCGACGATTACAGCAATTAAATACCCTGATTGATACCCTCGAACCCATCGCAACTAGATCGATCTTTCAACCGATCATTCAAATCGGTTATGATGTAGCTCAGAAAACTGCCGTAATTGCAGCACTCGATCGATCAAATCTCGTACTCTTGGGCTGGCATCGTCCAACTTTTACTAATAATCGCTTAGGCGGTAGAGTTGCCAAAATGCTCAGCAATACCCCCGCTGATATGGCAGTATTTATCGATGCAAATAGTGACAGTTCAATCGCCCAATCCTATCAAACTTTACTAGTTCCCTATAATACCAACAATCACGACGATCTCGCAGTTGAAATCGCCATCAGAATGCTCTGGAATGATCGAGATCGCCAGTTAGAACTAATCCGAATTAGCTCACCTGACACCAATGATGGCGAACTCAGTGCCGAACTCGATAGTTTACTTGACAATTTACCAGCTCAAATTCGTTCGAGAATTAAAATTTCTACGCTGGATACTATCGATCCGCTCGTCAAAATTGAGGAGATTTCCCGTCAGGTAGATCTGACGATTATGGGGATTGGACGCACTTGGGGACGTAGAAAATCTACTCTCGATCATTATACTAATAGGTTAGCAATCTGCTGTGTTTCATCGCTCCTGATTGCTCGTCGCTACAATCAGTTTAGCTCTCATCTAAGCTTCGCACTTGAGGATAATAACAATCTCCGATGAATATTTTTTCAGCTAAATCTATCGGATTATATAGTATCGCCATTGGTAGTGCGATCGGGTTTTTTCACTTTATTAGCAGCTATGGGGAAGCAAATATTAAAGCACCAATTCCTGTGGGTGGTAATTATCTAATTATCGATCAAAATTTACCTGGCTGTCTTCAAGGCAAACCACTTTTACTCAGACTCCAACAGTCTGGTATTTATCTTAATGCTAATCTAAGTATTGTAGATCGATCGGACACAACAACGACTAGAGATATTCGTCCCACATTGTCTGGTCAATTAAGAGATCGACAGCTAAATTTAAGCGGACTATTACCGACTCAAATTTGCCCCCAACCATCACAAATACGAATTGCTGGATCATTGGTGCAACCGCTATCTTCAAGCATCACTACAGTAAAGTCTACGGCTAATAGCATTGCTGCAATCCAGGGGCAGCTTTGGCTGACAAATCGATCTGTCAGCGAAACATTAGCAGGTGCCAATCCAGTCGCATTTACTGGTACTTTTCAACCATCGATCAAACCAAAATCTACTCAATCACATTAAATCAATTGATGGCCGCTCTTGACAAGCCTCTAAAATTTTAGCTGATCTGGGCTTGAATAACTACTCATAATTAATAAAAAAGGAAGATAATTATCTCCCTTTTTTATTACCAGTTATAGTTTTACGAACTTAATTAATTAAGTTAAAATTTAGACGATCGAAACTATATTGTCTAGACAAATCCGAGCACTTACTTACTTGTAGTCACCAATTGCTTGGGCTGAGGATTTGATAAAGACTGATTTGAAGCGGGACTGACTAGGAATATTTGACGTTGATCGGGTGCGACTTTATAGCTGTTTTCTTGCGCCACACTCTTTTGGGATGCCGGATCGAAAGAACGATTGAAGCTACTATTAATTTTATCAATGCGGAGCTTCGCATCCTGCACTTCAGTTGCGACATGTGGTAACTTGCTCTGTTGTGACCAGTTATAGCCAATCAGATTTACCAAAGTGACAATACCAAAGATGGATAAGCTTGAATAAGTAACTAATTTAGTAGCTACTTCCAGTCCCTGACGGCGATGAGCATAAACTGGATTTAGTTTAACCCTAGATCGTCTCCGAGGCGCAGCTTGTGGGGCTGTTTTGGTTGTGCCGAGCGTATTCCCGCCCAACGGGGGTTGCTGCTGTACACCGCGAGCTGTTCGTCGGTGGGGAAAATGTTCGGATGGATCGAAGGAACGTTGTGCATTCATAAAGTTTAGTAGACCCCGATCGAGATTTTATCTATTATACAATTTGGCACTGTCAAAAAGGTTGACTTGCCAAGGCAGAAACTCCGACAACACGGGCAACAGATTGGAAAGTACAAAATCTGGGATGTAGTTTCAAACACATCCCAGATTACCATACTAAAAGTATCGATCGAGCTGGTTAACCAGCTCGATTGGCTATTTATTTATATAATTCAGTTGACAGGCGTAGTGCCAGTAAACCAGGAATGAGCGCAACAGCTAAAGCTACAAAAACTTGAGTATCAGACATGAGAGATTCCTCCAAACACAGGGATTTTACCTGTTCACAGTTTGCGATAATTTTGGCTAGGACTGGCAATACTGTAACAAAATGTAGAAAGAGAGGGGGAGATGGGAGATGGGAGATGGGAGTTGGGAGATGGGAGTTGGGAGATGGGAGATGGGAGTTGGGAGTTGGGAGATGGGAGATGGGAGATGGGAGCATACTTTCAATTGGCAACGATCAACTTAACCGACCTATGATTAACTGGTAAGGATCTAATTTGAGTGGAGATCGGCTGATTGAATAAACATTTGCAGCGGATCGCGATCGGGGTATCGTGGGCTAGTATCATGACACCCAGTTGGGCATTACCCACAGCTATTTCGGTCGGGAGTGCGGGCATTGATGCCTTGAGATTACAGCAGTCTCCATACAATCTAACTGGCAAAAAAATTGCCATCGGACAAGTCGAAGTTGGTCGTCCGGGACAGTTTGGCTGGGATAAGGCAGCGCAACAGCCGAAATTCAAGCTCGAACAAATTTTTTATCAAAATGGTGCTGCTAAAGCGAATAAAAACGTCGAACAGCACGCGATGATGGTGGCATCGGTGATGATTAGTCGAGATAAAAGATTGCCTGGAGTCGCTCCCGATGCCCGACTTTATGCTACCGCTGTGGGCGTACTCAAGCGGACTGGGCAGCCGGAAGAATGCCTCTCAACCCAGCATATCGCCCAGCAGAATGGAGGAGACGTTCGTGCGATTAATTTGAGCTTTGGGGAGCCATTGGAGCGCGATCCGCGTCCTCATGCCAAGTTGGATGGCAATGCGCTATTTACCCAGTGCCTGGATTGGTCGGCGCGAGTCCATAATGTGACGTATCTAGTCGCAGGTAATCAGGGCAAGGGTGGAATTTCGATTCCCACTGACAACTATAACGGGATTAATGTCGCCTATTCCACGCTGCGGCAGGGGATTTATCGCAAGTTAGATTTTTCCAATCTGAGTGAAACGCCGACGGGGACTGCGAAAATCATTGAAGATCTGGAAGTAAATGTCGGCAATCGGCGATCAATCGGCTTGGTCGCACCAGGTGGCAATCTCTGGCTATACAATCTAGCTGGTAAAGCAATTTTGGCAAATGGGACTAGTTTTGCGGCTCCCCACGCAACGGGGACGGTAGCTTTATTACAGGAGTTTGGCGACAGGCAGTTACGGACGAGAAATCAGATGTCTACTGATGTTCGCGCTCATTGGAGTCTCGACACTCGCCGTCATGAGGTGATGAAGGCGGTACTGTTAAATTCTGCTGATAAAATTCAAGATTCGGGGGATGGATTGCGGCTGGGGATGACGCGCACGATGCTCGCCAAAAATAATCGAGATTGGCTCGAATCAGAAGCCTATCGAGATCCACTAGTTCCGTTAGATTATCAGTTAGGTGCAGGTCAGTTAAATGCTTTTCGGGCTTATCAACAGTTTAGTCCTGGACAATATCATCCTACAGCACCCGTACCCGCGATCGGCTGGGATTATCGCACCGTAGATCCTGGAGTATATCGCGATTATCTACTCGATCGACCCCTGGCCGAAAATAGTTGGGTATCGATCACTCTTGCCTGGGATCGATTGGTAGAGTTGCAAGATACCAATCATAATAACGAGTATGATATCGGGGAAGAGTTTCGAGATCGTGGTCTCAACCATCTTGATTTATACTTAATGCCTGCTGATGAAGATCGACTCGATCGCAGCTTATGGTCCTCAACCAGCTCTGTCGATAGCGTTCAACATATTTTTCACCAGATTCGTGATGCAGGTAAATATAAAATCCGCGTCCACTTCCGCCAAGCTGCAAACCTCCCCCATCAAGCCTATGGACTCGCTTGGTGGACAGTTCCAGATATCGCTGCACCACCCTAGCGGGGAGATAAAGGATGCTTGTGTCCTAGACTCTAACTTTAATGACTTTTTGCACTTGTAAGAACGAACAAAACTCTGAAATACTTAAAAAAGTTAACATTATGTCCCTCTAATCTCCCAACTCCCATCTCCCATCTCAAAGAAATTTGAACAAAATAGTGCTAAACAGCAAAAAATTGGGGATTTTAGATATATAGAGAGAAACCATTAGCATTGCTAAGATAACAGCCTATGACATCATTGCGCGATACTTCCCAGGAGCAAACACACCATCGAGATATCGACGCACTCGACAGGTTAGAAACATTTCTCTACCTGACACCCGTCATTGGACTATTGCCTTCAATTTGGGCAATCTACCGTCGCCAAAAAGATCGACGACAATTAGCAGTATGTCGCTTATCTATCCTCCTGGCTTTTGTGTGGTTGAGCGTCTATCTCAGTCTAAATGTCGGTGCAGATTTATCAGGCGCATCCACCACCGCACTGCGTTTATTATTTCTCAACAGTTTAGCCACCTCCGGCTACTTCATGGCTAGTCTATGGCTAATGATGTTACTCTGGCAAAAGAAATCTTTACGATTGCCTGGATTTAGTGCCTTAGCCGAACGTACGATTCAGTAAAGCCGACGCTGTGTGTTCTGCATGAGCTAATCTCTTCGATCAATGATGTGGCAACCGTAGACAACCATCACCACCACAGCGATTATTCAACCCACCCACCCCCTAATTAAACCGTGAGTAAAGTGGACGCTAGAAAAGTAAACCAGCACCGCAGCAAATCAGCTAAATCCAACCCGCAAATGGTGCGCCGTCAGCCAGCGAAAAAGCGGCGAAAGATGCCACTGTGGATTTTATTGGGATTGGGTGGTATTGGCGCAGTTTCGGCTGCTGCGGGGGCTTTTTTAGCCGTCTCATTGACTTCGGCACCACTCCAACAGCGCGTTTTGTCCGCAGCAGATGCCGCATTCTTTAATCAAAATGGTAAGGAAGCCTTCTCGCGAAGTTTATTACAGGTACCAGAGGTCTCCAAGCCAGTAAATATTCTGTTATTGGGTATTAAAACTAATCTCTCCGATGTCAAAACTAGTGATGGTAGCGATCGCAAAAAAACTGGTTATGATGCTGAAGTTGACTCCCTAGATGGCTTGTCGGATACGATGATGGTCCTCCGATTCGATCCCCAAACGAAACAGACAACCATTCTTGGAATTCCCCGCGATACCAAAATCGAGCGGACTGGGCATGGCACAGAAAAAATCAATGCCGTAGATCACGAAAGTGGCCCTGCCGCGGCAGCGAAAGAAGTCAGCAAGGTGTTGGGTGGTGTGGCGATCGATCGCTACATCCGGGTTAATAATCTGGGAGTTGCCAAACTCGTCGATCAATTGGGTGGAGTTACTGTTACCGTACCCAAAGATATTAAATATCAAGATGACTCCCAACATTTTTATGTCAATCTCAAGGCTGGTAAACAACATCTCGATGGACTAAAACTCCTGGGCTTATTGCGTTACCGTCATGATGCCAATGGTGATATCGGTCGGATGCAACGCCAACAGATGGTCTTCAAAGCATTGCTAGAGCAGTCTCTCAACCCGATGACTATTGCTAGGATTCCCCAACTATTTTCAGTAATTCAATCCCACGTCGATACAAATCTCACTGTCGAAGAATTACTCGCGCTCGGCGGGTTCTCCATGCAAAATGGCAAATCCAAGATGCAGTCATTGATGATGCCAGGTGACTACAATGGCGATGGCAAACACGGCACGAGTTACTGGCTTGCCGATCGCAAAGGCATCCAAAATATGATGGCACGTTACTTTGACCACGGGACAATTTCGCTAGAACAAACCAAAGCAGAAAATCTCCGGGTAAACATTCAAGATACTAGTTATTTCCCCGATGCTACGCTCAGATTAATCAAACGTCTGAACAAAGCAGGTTATCAAAACGTGCATATCGACACTAGTCTCAAACTCAAAGAAGACCTGAATACCAGTCAATTTATTGCTCAAAAAGGTAATCCTGATGTGGCAGAAGGCTTATCTCAATTATTAGGATTTGGGGAAGTCAAAGTCGATAGTTCTGGCAGTCTCTATTCTGATGTCACAATCAAACTCGGTCGCGATTGGCTCCAACAAGAGCAAGTTTATCGGTCTCTGAATCAGAGAATTAAGTAGTTACAATTCTAGAATTTATCAATGGTGGGCTGCGTAAATCTCTACCCCACCCCAGCCCTCCCCTTATAAAGGGGAGGGAGCATGGATCTTCGCTTTCAACTTTCAACTTTCAACTAATTCAAATGCATCCCCACATCTGGTATCCATACACCCAAGCAAAAACGGCACCAGATCCGATCGAGGTTAAGTCAGCACAGGGATTGTGGTTAGAATTAGCCGACGGGCGCAAGATTGCTGACTGTATTTCTAGTTGGTGGGTAAATCTGCATGGACATGCTCACCCACAGATTGTAGAGGCGATCGCGCATCAAGCAGCACAATTAGAGCATGTGATATTTGCCGGATTTACTCATGCACCAGCGCAACAATTAGCAAGCCAATTGGTAGCAAGATTGCCCGAAAATTTGACTCGTGTTTTCTATTCAGATAATGGCTCTACCGCAGTAGAAGTTGCCCTGAAGATGGCTTATCAATACTGGGCTAATCGAAAGACACCTCGTCGGCGGTTTATGTCCTTTGAGGGGGCATATCATGGGGATATGTTTGGGACGATGGCAGTGGGTGCTCGATCGATCTTTTCAGATGTTTTCCAAGATTTATTATTTGAGGTCGATTTCTGTCCTTATCCCGATACTTTCGATGGGGATTTAGAGATATTTGAAAAAGAAGCTAGTTGTCTGAACATCATTAGACAAAATTTAGCAGATCGTCCCAATTGTTATGCAGGCATAATTATCGAACCACTAGTTCAAGGTGCAGGTGGAATGCGGATCTGTAGACCTGAATTCCTGCAAAAACTACGTGAATTAGCAAGTGAGTTCGATACATTTCTAATATTTGATGAAGTAATGACCGGATTTGGACGGACAGGTACAGATTTTGCCTGTAATAAAGCCCAGGTACAACCCGATTTAATCTGTCTATCGAAGGGAATTACTGGCGGATTTTTACCCCTAGCGGTGACAGTCGCCACCGAACATATTTACGAAAGCTTTTATAGTGACGATCCCACTAAAACGCTGTATCACGGACATAGTTATACCGCCAATCCGCTCGGCTGCGCTGCCGCTTTAGCATCCTTGGAATTACTAACTCAAAATCAGCCAGTTTATACCCAAATGGAAATCTGGCATCGCCAGCATTTAACAAAGCTAGCAAATAAATACCCCCAGTTAACTAAATTAAGAGTAATGGGGACAATTGCCGCGATCGATATCAATAATCACGAACAGACTGGGTATCTTAATAATGTGGGAAGAGAAATCAGACACCATGCGATCGCGCATGGTGTCTTACTTCGTCCGTTGGGCAATGTACTATATTTAATGCCACCCTACTGTATTACTGAAGCTGAATTAACATGGGTGTACCAACAAATCGATCGAGTCCTAGCTAAAGTTCTCGATCGATCGGCAAAATGAGACAGTAAAATTTTATCGAGAAATACTATTTAAGTACAATCCCATAACCAATTACCAACAGTTGGCTTGTTACCATTCCAGGCATAATGCCACCATTCAGTATCGATATGATGGAATCCGGCAGATGCCATTGTTTTTTTTAAGAGCGATCGATTTTTCAAGACTTGTGGTGATAATTCCAGATAAGTATGGTGCGCTTTGGAACTAAATTCATCAAATGGTGTACCCAGATCTAGCGGCTCTCCATGTCGATCTAAAATTGTCAGATCTACTGCCGTACCGCGATTGTGATCCGATCCTTTTGCCGGATTGCCCACATAACGCTGATCGGGTTTGATGTTCCACATTTTTTGTTGAATTGAATGTGGACGATAGCAATCAAATATTCTCAAGCCGCCATAGCCTTGTTGTTGCAACTGCTGATGCACTTTTTGCACTGCCCGCGCTACATCAGTGCGGAGGAAGCACCGAGGGCAAGCATAAAGCTTTGTTTTGACGAAATTTTCGGTAGTTGCATAAGGAAAAGTGATATCTATAGATTTTAGGTTGTCAACCTTGCGATCTCCAGGTAGTTCTGTCCACTGGCGCGGATCGAATTGAGTTTGAGTTGGATTTTTAGCGATCGAGATTTCTTCGGTACTAAAAATTAAGAGGCAACACATCGATATTGCCACGATCGCATATTGCCACCTGCTCATGTTTTTACGGAGATTAATGAATATACAATTGGGTTTCAACTTTCAACTAATTTAGTAGCAGCTTATAAATTCACGCAATACATATCCAAGTGTTTTATAATCGCCCTGATTTTTAATTGCAACCAAAACCCAAGGTTTATTTTGATCATCTCTAGCAACTGATTGAATATAAACACTTCTGCCGTTTTTAATCCGATTGACAACTTTACCATTTGGTCGCAATCTCGCATTGAGTAATGTTCCCGTCGGATCGGTGACTCGACAAGTTTTTCCAGTTTGGATATTGCCTTGTGCTTGAACAGAAAGCAATCCAGGATAGATATTAATCAGAACAGCAAAGATCGTCAAAGCAGTTAATTTGGGCATATTTACTATGCGTTTTATAGTGTTCATAGCTGCTTGTTACTAAGTTGAGAATTTAACTTTTCTAAGTACTTGATTCTAATTTCTGACCGAGTTTTGGTTCCGTACCTGCGATCATCCGTTGGATGTTGGCATTGTGTCGCCAAATCACATAGATACCGCCGACGATCGCAAAAATTACCGATGGTAACGGTTGAGAGAATATGAGCATCCAAATCGTCACAGAAACTGCTCCAGCGATCGAACTCATCGAGACAATTCGACTAATCGCGATTGAAATGCCAAATATCGCGATCGTTGCTAATCCAACTTGCCATGACATGGCGATTAAAACGCCCACACCCGTAGCAACAGACTTACCACCACCAAAATTCAACCAGATCGATTTACTGTGTCCTAAAATCGCTCCTGTCGCCGCTAAAGGAACTAGGTAAGCTTGCCACTCAATCGGGAGTGTTGGCACGAGATTGAGTGTAAATATCATATTGGCGATCATGACTGCCAATGCCCCTTTAAGTGCATCGATCAATAACACGATCGAGCCTGGAACTTTGCCCAAGGTTCGCAATACATTCGTCGCCCCTGTAGAACCCGAACCATGCTCACGAATATCAATTTCTTGCAATAATTTTCCAGCTAAATATCCAGTCGGAAATGAACCGAGAAAATAGGTAATGATAAAGACACCTATGGCGATAATGATGTTAATTAGCATGTCAGAAGATGGGGAACTGGGAGAATGAAGGATGATTACTCATCCGCTTTCAACTTTCAACTTTCAACTTTCAACTTTCAACTAGATGGTTATCGGTATTCACGATAATCATCTAGTTGTTGGTTTGGATCGGGAGCGAAAGCTAACCAGAGAGGGTATTGAAGAATCGAGAGACTGATTTGACCTTCCGAATTATCGATGATAATTAGCGGCATTTCCTTATTAGCCGTAATTCGATCGACCTTTTGAACTAAAGCTTCGGGATCTTCAAATAAAATAATCCCCCCATTGCCACCAAAATCGCTCTTGGACAGTCCCAAACAGTCTTGAAAGCCCCTGCGCCAGTCACCGAGGCGTTCGGGTAGGTTGGCGAGGACGAGAGTGCGGAGATAGTCCCCATATAGCTCTCGCAATACAGATACCGCCGTTGCCGCTACCAGGATATTTTGTAAGCGGCTGCTCATTGTCCGAACGGCACCTCGTCCATCTTGGGTGAAAAACCAGTCAGCAACCTTGTCAGCATGAACAGCTTCGAGGGTGCGGCGCATTTGCCATGTAGGAGCATAATAGTCTGGTGCATTGCGATATCGATCGATCGATGCCCGAACTTTGCTAGCAGTATTTTTAAAGGCTGGTTCGGCAAATTGGGGGTTTTGGTTTCTTGGTGCTGGGGTGGCAGTTGGGTTTTGAGGTAAAGGTGTTTGAATGCGGATTTGGGCGGGTGGTGGTTGGGGAAATTCGATTTCTTCAGCGATAACGACTAAATCTTGTAAACTACCCACTAGGTAATCTTTGAATCCCTGGAGCCGGATGGCGATATCTTGAGATCCACCTGCAAAACTTTTGCTGATTTCTTCCTTGATTCGATCTCGTCTTCGTTCGAGTTGTTCGACGGAGATTTGGAGTTTTTGGCGACGTTGTTCGAGATCGGTGACTGAGGTTTGGATGATTTGTCCGAAACTTATCTGTGTATCAACTATTTGTTGTTCTAGTTGTGCTTGAGTAGCTTGAAGTTTGGCGATTTCTGCTTTAATTTCTGCCTCGGCACGTACCAGCGGAGAAACATTGGCATCACTGGCACTGACTGACAAAATCTTTGCTGCTGTCTCGATTTCTGGTTCTGGTTCTGGTTCTAATTCTTGGCTGATTTCATCTAGCAAGATGCTCCAATTATCGTCCAGTGTGAGGGGAGTATCTCCCGTTGGCTCTGGCGAATTTGGCTGCGCCTGGGTTGACGTGATAGCAGGTATCGGTTCGGAAACTGCGTCACTAGCCCAGACATCCCCAAGTGGTTTTGGCACTGACGAGATCTCTTCTACCACTCGGACATCGATGATTTCCGCTGAGTGATTAGGTGATGTGAGATCTGGTTGGTGATTTTCAGTTCCGTCAGGGTTCATAGATTTTGGAGTAGTAAGCACAGCAGAGATTGACTATTCATCGTCGAGGCAGCTTGTGGCAAGAGGATTACACTTCAATCACTGTTTGGTTGAGGGCAATAATATTCGAGACAAGTCCGCAGCATTTGGGCATCGAAGATAATTGGTAAGAAGTGAATGCTATTGACTTCTTTAAAGTAAAACAAAATGGGCACAGGCTGCCAAAAAATCTGCCAGGTTTCCCATTCAGTATAGGGAAATGTGCGAATTAATTGATTGCTACGGTAGACATCTAAAGCCGTTGAGGTGAATTCCAATCGAATTAGTGCGGTTTGGATCGACAAGAATAGTCCAAAGATACCAATACCTAAGCCCACCCATAATTGGATCGCGGCGATCGGGATTGCGGCGATGATTAGGATGAGTGGGATGGTGTAACTAGGTGCGAGCTTAGCTGGGATCTGAATTGGTGTGGGGGTAGTTGTCACAGGATTTAAATCTTGATTTCGCCAACTACTCCATTTTAACAGGCAGATTCCCCTGTCAGGCGATCGACAACAAGTAGTTTGGACTAGCTACTTCTGCCACAAATTAAGGTTAAGTTTTTCAACCGTAATGCTAATGGCTCATTTAACACGGCTGAATCGTATCGCCATTCCCAGTTGCCCTCAGCAACACCAGGGAAATTCATCCGCGCGGCACCATCCAAACCTAAGACATCTTGCAGCGGAAAGATGGCGATATTGGCGACAGAAGTCATCGCCAACCGGATCAGATCCCACTGAATTCCGTTGGCACCAATACCACCTGAATATAGCAACAATCGATCGCGTTCGCGACCACTTAATTTTTCAAACCAACCGACGGTTGTATCATTATCATGGGTACCTGTATAGACGACGAAATTGCGTCCATAGTTAAATGGTAAAAATGGATTACCATTATCCGAACCGAAAGCAAATTGAAGAACTTTCATCCCTGGGAAACCAAACTGATCGCGCAGAGCTTCGACATCAGGCGTAATTACGCCCAAATCTTCAGCTAAAATCGGTAAATGTCCCCATTTATTTTGAATGGTGGCAAATAATTCTGCACCTGGAGCCTTGATCCAGCGTCCATTCATCGCCGTAAGTTCGCCCTGCTCGACAGCCCAAAATGCTTGGAAACCACGAAAGTGATCGACGCGAATGACATCAACTAATTTCAGTAGCGATTCAAATCTTTGAATCCACCAATTGAATTGAGTGTGTGCTAATTTTTCCCAGTTGTAGACTGGATTTCCCCACAGTTGTCCGGTTTCACTAAAGTAATCCGGTGGAACACCAGCCATTAAAGCGGCTGCACCTGTTTCTGGATCGAGTTCAAAGAATTCTTGATTTGCCCAGACATCAGCACTATCATGAGCAACATAAATTGGAATATCACCAATGATTTCAATCTCATGTTTGTGAGCGTATTGTCTCAGAGCCGACCATTGTTCAAAGAACTTAAATTGAATAAATTTGTGATAACTAATCTGATGCTTGAGATGATTCTGCCAGTGAATTAGAGCTAGTGGTTCGCGCTTGACTAGATCGATTTCTTCCCACTGATGCCAGCTTTTATCACCATGTGCTTCTCGCACTGCCATGAATAAAGCATAATCATCTAACCAATAAATCTGACTATGGCAAAAATTATCAAAAGTAGCTTTTTGGTCTGGATTTGCGATCGACTGAAATCTTTCAAAAGCTAAATGGTATAGTTTGGTCTTAATCTCGATCGCTAATGGAAAATTAACTTTATGCGTGGAAAATGTCGGTAAATTTGCTAAGTCTGCGGGAGTCAGTAATCCATCTTCCAATAGTTTAACCGGACTGAGTAATAAAGGATTACCCGCGATCGCTGAATAACACATATAAGGCGAGTTACCATAACCCGTGGGTCCCAATGGTAAAATCTGCCAATATTTTTGGTTGGCATTGTGTAAGAAGTCAATAAATGTATAGGCATCTTCACCTAAATCACCAATCCCAAACGGGCTAGGTAATGAGGTTGGATGGAGTAGAATTCCGCTAGAACGAGTCATAAATTAGGGAGGAGGGGGACTTGACTTTGGCAGAGATTTTACCCCCCCAGCCCACCTTTACAAGGGGGGCTTTACGCTCTCCCCTTTCCAAGGGGAGACTGCTTTTCCGGCGCCCTCCCCTTTCCAAGGGGAGGGCTGGGGTGGGGTAAAAATCTACGCAGCAACTAGAAAAACTAGAATTTCAACACCTTAGCAACAGTCTGAACATCTTTATCACCGCGTCCCGAACAATTGATCACAATTTTGGGACTACCAGTAAGTTGAGGACAGAGCGTTTCCAGATAAGCGATCGCGTGGGATGTTTCGAGGGCAGGTATAATGCCTTCTAACTTGGATAGTAGCTGAAAAGCCACCAAAGCTTCTGCATCAGTCACACTATAATATTCCGCTCTGCCCATATCTTTGAAATAGCTATGTTCTGGCCCTACCCCAGGATAGTCTAGTCCAGCACTAATCGAATGTGCCTCCGCAACTTGTCCATCATCATCCTGCAACAGATAACTCATCGCACCATGTAAAACACCTGGACGACCTTTGGTAAGTGTTGCCGCATGTTTATCCGTATCTACGCCTTCCCCTGCTGCTTCGACTCCAATCAGGCGCACCGAAGGCTCCTTGACAAACTCGTGGAATAGTCCCATCGCATTGGAACCGCCACCGATACAAGCCAGGAGAATATCTGGTAAACCGTTCCATTTTTCCATAGCTTGAGCGCGAGTTTCCTCACCAATAATTGCATGAAAATCGCGGACGATCATTGGGTAAGGATGCGGCCCAGCCACAGATCCGAGGATATAGTGTGTCGTCTCTACATTCGTGACCCAATCCCGAATCGCTTCCGAAGTCGCATCCTTGAGCGTACCAGTTCCCGCTGCGACTGGACGTACTTCTGCACCTAGTAATTGCATCCGAAATACATTTAGTTCTTGGCGTTTCATGTCTTCTACGCCCATGAAGATCACGCAATCCAACCCAAATCGAGCGCAAACAGTCGCTGTCGCTACTCCATGTTGACCCGCACCCGTTTCTGCAATTACCCGTTGCTTGCCCATTCGTTTGGCAAGCAGGACTTGCGCCAGCGCATTATTAATCTTATGAGCACCAGTATGATTTAAGTCTTCTCGTTTGAGGTAAATCTGGGCACCAGTACCATCAGGACGCGCATAACGTTCGGTCAGGCGTTCGGCGAAATACAGCGGGCTAGGTCTGCCTACATAGTCGCGCAACAATCCATTCAGTTGCCGATGAAATTCCGGATCTTTAGTATGCCGATAGTATTCAGCTTCAAATTCTAGCAGTGCGGGCATCAGTGTCTCTGGCACATATTTCCCCCCAAACTTGCCAAACCGACCGAGACTGTCTGGCTGTTGGGATGACTGACGATTTTGGCTGGGTGAGAGGGGCGTTTGGGTCATGAGATTTTTGGTTGTGGGTGTCTGGCGATTGCGGTTTACATCGATTGAGAGGCTACGTCAACGCAATTAACTCGATCGATACATTATACCGTTGGACACTTGTACCGATCCACCGCGATCGAAAAGAGGACGATCTAATCAAGATCCTCCTCTTCAGTTGACAATTCTAAATTTGATTTAGCGATCGTGGCGATATTCGCTCTGATAGCCGCCATGATCGCGATACCCACCATAAGAGTTGTTATGATACTTGGCATATTGTTGATGACGAAGGCGTTTTGCTGCCAATCTTGCCTGTTCCTCACGTTCGTGAGCCAACTCTAATTGGCGACGACGTTCTGCTTCCTGGCGTTGGCGTTGTCCTCCTTCCCAGCGGTGGTTATATCCCGATTCCCGTCTAACTTGAGGATTGACATTCAAAATAACTTGGGAGTGGAGATCTCCATCTGGATGCTGGACAGCAAAAATACCAACATCAATCGGGATAGCTTGAGCTGATGGAGCGAGCGAAATTACAGTAAGTAAACCAAGTGCGAATGAGGTAAGTTTCAACATGTGTAAATCCTGGGGTGATCTCAGATTTGGTTAGCAAAAATAGCAAGTTGCAAATCGAATTGAGTCGATTGATTCAACTTTAGCTCGATCGCCTGCTCTAATCATCGAGCTAAGGTAATGCTTTTCATCTCTTTTTACCTATCAGAAGTCATAGTTAAATCGTGACTATAGTCATAGGCCAAAAGTCTCGCTTAATCGTCCGCACGAGAATTGTCAATCGACTCACTACCCAACATCACTAACCTCAGTATATTTTTAGCTCATCGCCAACATCTGTTGCATCGGACGTAAAGCCGCTAGTCTGATATCTTCAGACATCGTAATTTCTGGCGATCGATTCTTCATTGCCAGATACAATTTCTCCAACGTATTCAATCGCATGTGTGGGCATTCATTACAAGCACAATTATTAATCGGTGGTGCGGGAATAAACTCTTTTTGAGGTTGAGCTTTCTGCATTTGGTGAATGATACCTGGCTCTGTTGCGATAATAAATTGAGTACTTGGACTCTGGGCTGTGTATTTTAATAAGGCGCTAGTCGAACCGATAAAATCGGCATGTTGCAATACCGCTGCCTCACATTCTGGGTGAGCGATTACTTCAGCATTGGGATAATTAATTTTTAGCTGCACTAACTTCTTCTCCGAGAAAGTTTCATGTACCATACAACTCCCTTGCCATAGCACCATCTCCCGCTCTGCTTGCTGCATTACATATCGACCTAAATTGCGATCGGGTGCAAAAATAATACCTTGTTCTATTGGTATTTGCTTGACAATTTTCACAGCATTAGAACTCGTGCAAATAATATCGCTGAGAGCTTTGATTTCTGCTGTACAGTTGATATAAGAAATCACAATATGGTCTGGATATTCAGCTTTGAATGCGGCAAAAGCATCAGGCGGACAACTATCTGCCAAAGAACATCCCGCTGCTAAATCTGGTAATAACACTAACTTTTGTGGATTCAAAATCTTGGCAGTTTCTGCCATAAAGTGAACACCAGCAAATACGATGACATCAGCATCCGTACTCGCAGCTCTGCGGGATAATTCGAGTGAGTCCCCAATAAAATCCGCCACATCTTGAATTTCTGAATCCTGGTAATAATGGGCGAGGATCACCGCATTCATCGATCGTTTTAACTCCTGAATCGCCGCTACAACATCAACAGGGATTCGATCTGGATTAGCAGTGGGACGTGCAGTGACAAACATTTGAGTGGTGGGTATGGGGATATTTGATTCGATCTATTTCAATTATAGTAGATTTTACCAAAATGCCAACTATTTGACAGTCGCGAGGTTTTGTGGCTAGCGGAGATCTTCTGGTAAAATAGTTGAGACAAGAATTTTACACCGTTGGCGCACTCCGGCTCCGATCAGTGCAAGCTGCTCAGCACAAGTAGCCTCAGCTTTGCTCCAGTCGAGATCAAGATTTCCCTCCTCACTTTCTAGCACCAATGACTAGTACCCAAGATTTGACATCTACAACCACTGCTTTCGATCTAGCAGCATATCTGATCGATCGACAACCGAAAGTAGAAGCGGCTTTAGATGCAGCGATCCGCCCCGCCTATCCCGATACAATCTATGCAGCAATGAGGTACTCATTACTGGCTGGTGGCAAGCGGTTGCGGCCAATTTTGTGTCTGGCTAGTTGTGAATTGATTGGGGGTGATCCAGATCTGGCGATGCCGATGGCTTGTGCATTAGAGATGATTCACACCATGTCACTGATCCATGACGATTTACCCGCGATGGATAATGATGATTATCGGCGGGGTAAACTGACAAATCATAAGGTATATGGAGAAGACATCGCGATCCTGGCGGGAGATGGCTTACTCGCTTACGCTTTCGAGTATATCGCTACCCACACCCACGGCGTAAGTGCCGATCGAGTCCTAAAAGCGATCGCTAATTTAGCTAGAGCCGTTGGTGCTGATGGCTTAGTTGGCGGACAAGTGGTAGATTTAGAATCAGAAGGTCAGCCAGATATCTCAGTGGAAACGCTCACCTATATCCACAATCACAAAACTGGTGCCCTGCTCAAATCCTGTGTTGTCTGTGGCGCAATCTTAGCTGGAGCAACTGAGTCAGAAATCGAAAAATTAGCTAAGTTCGCCCACAATATTGGGCTAGCTTTCCAGATTATCGATGATATCCTAGATATCACCGCCACCCAAGCGGAATTGGGCAAAACGGCGGGCAAAGATGCCCAAGCCCAAAAAGCAACCTATCCCAAACTGTGGGGATTAGAGGAATCTAAACGTCAAGCTGATAAACTAGTAGCTGAAGCCAAAACTATTTTGTCAGAGTTCGGAGATCGAGCACTACCACTGCAAGCATTGGCTGATTATATTACCGATCGTAAAAATTAATCTCTGTGACAAGGGCTGTAGAGCAACTAACTGACTCCGTTCGACTTCACTGACTGAAAAGGATGGTAGATCGGGAAAAGATCTAAACCCACTGGTGTTTCAATGCTAACTGTTAAATATTGCTTCAGTCCTTTCCTCACTTTAGGTCATTTGCGTGGTTAATAAGGTAGCCCCTCTCGTTAGCGACATCAGCCAGATTCTGGATAACCGGATTTTGCTCGTGGCAGTTGCCGCTTGTTTGATCGCTCAAGTTCTCAAACTGATTATCGATCTCATCCAACATGGTAAATTCAGCGTCAAAGTATTGACAACCACAGGCGGAATGCCCAGTGCTCATTCAGCCCTAGTAACTGCTCTGGCTGCTGGAGTGGGTGAAAGTTTGGGTTGGAAGAGTGCCGAATTTGCGATCGCGACAATTTTTGCGATCGTGGTGATGTATGATGCTGCTGGAGTTCGTCAAGCAGCAGGCAAACAAGCGCGCATTCTCAATCAAATGATCGACGAATTATTCTCCGACGATCATAAATTCAATGAAGAAAAGCTCAAAGAATTATTAGGACATACACCCGTACAGGTGATTGCTGGTTCAGTATTAGGTATCGCCATTAGCTGGCTATTTTCAGGGATTCAATGAATTAATAAAGTTACTTAGCTAGTCGATCGATTCTACCAATCCATTGCTGGGCCAATCATCTGACTCACTTTCCGTGAGTCATAGCATGAAATACAATCTTTTGTATTTCACTGCTTGATATTTAAAATAACATTAATTTCTAATAAAATTTGACAACGCGCCCCATTATACGGTACAAATATAAAAGCGAACTTCCCCGGCGCATGGCATTACCAAGCTAAATCAAATGTTTAGCAGGAAGTCAATCTCAATTAAGCATTAAAATAATTAAATCTTTATCTATGACTCAGCAAGTGCTTCACCCGATGGTGAAAATGCAACGTCAAGTCGAATCATTGGTGGCATCCAAGATTCTCAGTCCAAGCGATGGAATTTGGAAAATCGCTTTCTTATATGGCGATAAGTGGAAACATTGGAAAAATGAATTACTAGATTTTGGTTTCACCCTCCAAGATCCTGTTAGTGAATTACTCGAAGTCGAAGGTTGGGACGAGGATTAAGCTAAAGATTGACAGCTAACATGCCTTGACAGTCTGAAAAAGCGGGTTTCTACACCACAAATTATCGCTATATTCGCTTAATTCTGGCGATTCGATCGAGTACATCTTGATACTCTTTCATTTTGCCCTGTTGCTGATATAGTTTAGCAGCTTGATCGTAATCATCGATCGCTCCCTGATTATCACCCAATCTATTCCGACTATAGCCCCGACATTGGTAAGAATAAGCATCATTAGATTTTAGTTTAATTGCTTGAGTAAAATCAGCGATTGCATCTTGATGCTTGTCTAATTTAAGCCGAAGATAACCCCGATATTGGTAAGAGTACTCATCATTAGGTTTGAGTTTAATTGCTTGAGTAAAATCAGCGATCGCACCACGATTATCGCCAGATTGCAACCGTGCATAACCCCGAAACTGGTAATTATTAGAATTGGGACTGAGTAAAATCACTCGATTTAGATCAGCAATCGCCTCTTGATTATCGCCTGTTAGCAGTCGAAAACAGATAGATATTTTCTGAAAATTACTGGCGAAAGTAACGGTGATGATGCCGACAACTGCTAGCACAATCACACCAGAAACAATCGATTTGGATTCTGTTGTGGACATATAATATTTTGGGAGTGAAGCTAAATTCGATCGATACTTCCATCTTTCCCCTTTTAACCTCAACAGCTCTCACTCACTGTGATCTGTTGCAAAACGCCCTATTTACAACTATGTTAGACTGAGAACCAGACACAATAAGATTGTAAGGCTATGGTTCAGATTCTATCGATCTGACTGGTGCGCCAGCCTTTGGACTGAGCGTGTGCCGCTGTGCATGATTATTCATCTACCGTATGATTAGCTTAGTGGTAAAGCAGCCGAGATATTATCGGTAGAGCATGGGTTCGAGTCCCAGATCATACTCCCAAAAAGTTAGCTCATTAGGTAGAGCAGTTGACTTATCATCAACGTGTAACAGGTTCGATTCCTGTACTTTTCACCAGTCCTCCGTCCTAGGTTTTGGACAACTTCCTTTCACGAAGTCGGCGCAAGCCACAAACATGGAGTAATCCAGATGGTACGGGAGCAATCCCAAAATGGTTCGAGTCCATTTTTTTTCAACTCTGTAAAGTTGGCGTTTGGCGATATCGCAGCAGATTTTGTACCAGTGTGTCAGGTAAATTTCTAATTTGAGTATATCCCTTCAACCGCAATCGATAGTAGTTCTACGGAAATACTGATGATAGTCAGTTAAACGGTATATTTGATGGTTTGGAATCAAGAACTATTCTCGGATAGCTCTTGATTTTAAACCCGCTTAATCCAATTAGATGTAAACCTTTTATCCGTCACAAAACTGTTAATAACGCCAGCCTTTGCGGAGTTAACCTAGTCAATATTTTTCTAATTCTATCCTCTATTGTCGGTTGGGTAGAGCGAAGCGAAACCCAACAACTCATATGTTCAAGACTTTTTATATCAAACCTCATGAGCGAGGGATCTTATATCACCGCAGCGATTTTAAAGCAATTTTAGCTCCAGGTACACACCGTTATTTAGGTTGGAATTGGAACGTAAAAACTTACGATCTCAATCAACCAGAAGTGCAGATCGAGCAATTGGAGTTACTATTACAGACGCATAGAGATAAACTAGAGCAGCATTTGACGATCGTCCGAACAGAATTTGATCGAGTAGCATTGCTCCAGATCGGTCAAAATTGGGTGACAGTTGCACCAAATCAATTACGCGCTGTTTGGAAAGGATTTATACCTGTTCAAGTTGATTATTTCAACCTAGCTGAAAACTTGGAATTACCAGCAAATCTAGTCGAAAAAACGCGAGGCTTTGCCTTGAGTGGGATCAAAAAATTCCAGGTTTCTGAATCTGAAATTGGCTTAATGTATGTCCAAAACAATTTTGTTCGTCCCTTGGGTACGGGTGAATATGCTTTTTGGTCATCATCGAAAGATCTTCAGTTTAAAACGCTCAATCGACTGAATCTCAATCCAGTATTTCCCGACCAAGATGTTTTAATCGATCGACATCCCGAATTTATTGCTGAATATTGCACTATTGCAGAAACATTAGCACAGCAAGTGGGAATTGTCCGCGATCGACAACAACCGATTGCAATTTTACCGCCCCACAGTCGCAAATTATTTTGGCAAGGCGTGACGGTAGAAATCATTGATATTAGCAGCGATCCTCAACTTTCTCACAAATTAGTTGCCGAATTAGTATCGGGTTCCGCAACATTGAAAAAGCTCAGTAGTGAGGCTCTACACGTCCAAGAAGTGCCCGTCCAACATCTCGGCTTACTGTATATCGATCGCGTATTTCAGACCCAGCTTGAGGCAGGAATCCATGCCTGGTGGTCATTTAATCGATCATTCGGATCAAATGCGATCGATTTGCGACTGCAAACGATGGAAGTTGCAGGGCAAGATATTCTCACCAAAGATAAAGTACCATTGCGGTTGAATCTCACTGCTGGTTATCGGATTAGCAATCCATTGCAAGCGAGTAATAGTTTGGCAGATATTACTGGATTTTTGTACAAGGAGCTACAGTTTGCCTTGCGCGGAGCTGTGGGAGAACGGACTCTAGATGGATTGCTGGAGGATAAAGGGACGATCGATCGTGATATTGCTGAGTATATTCGCCGGAAGACTGCTGATTATGGATTGACGGTAGAATCTGTCGGGGTGAAGGATATCATCTTACCTGGGGAAATTAAGACCATTCTCAGCAAAGTAGTAGAAGCTGAGAAATCAGCCCAAGCAAATGTCGTCCGCCGTCGGGAGGAGACAGCCGCCACCAGAAGTATGCTCAATACTGCCAAGGTGATGGAAGAAAATCCCGTCGCATTGAGATTGAAAGAGTTGGAAATATTAGAACGGATTGCGGAGAAGATCGATCGGATCCAGGTAAATGGTGGCTTGGATAATATTCTGACAGATTTGATTAATATTAAACAAAAACCTTAACATCAAATTACCAAAATAGTAGAGGTAATTCATGAATTACCCCTACTATTTTGGTGATTTGATGCTTTAGTTGAATCTCATAAATTTTAGACCCGATTTTCACGACTTTGCCAAAACTGTTCGGCAAAAGCTACCGTTGGATGCATCGGAGCTTTTGGTTTAGTTTTGAGTGTCATTGCCGTCTCATTGAGATATTTGTCTCCCTTCTTATGGTTGCAAGTTTTACAGGCAATCGCGACATTATCCCAGGTGTGAGTACCACCTTTGGAGCGGGGAATGACATGATCGATCGTCAATTGTCTGGAACTTCCGCAGTACTGACAATGATGTCCGTCTCGCCTAAGCAGTTCGCGACGACTGACACTAGGCAGCTTCCATAACCGTTCGGCTGTGGTGGTTTTGAGCCGAATATGGTGAGGAACTTCGATCTCGACAGAAGGAGATCGTAAGATCCAGACAAGTTTTGTATCTTGTAAATCTAGCGGCTCGGCTCTGCCATTAATGAGCAATGCAACAGCGCGGCGGATATTAATCCGTGCCATCGGTAAATAATTGGTCGAAAATACAACTACAGAGTTGTTGAGTACGGAGGGCATTGTCGGTCTGAGATCGAACGACTTACCGTCTGAGATCGCAATTTTGGCAGGTTTCATGATGTTGAGCCTCCTAACGAACAACCCCCGTTGTCTATGGTAGACAAGCGGGGGTTACAAGAAGATGTAAATTGTTTTCTTGTTATTTTTTCAACTGAATAACATCGATAATGGTGTTATGACAGTTATTTTCCCGCAGTGGTGGAATGGTAATAGATGCAGTAATTGAGTATCCGCAGCTTCAATGTTTGATATCTTCTGACAATTGCCTCGATCGGCATCCTCTATCTGCCACAAAGCACTCTCACCGCGCGCTTGGGCAGTAAAATAGTTTGGACTGATTGAGTTGGTAGAGAGATTTAACACAGATGGCAACAGACGAAGATTGATAGTGGTAGGATATCGATGCTTTGCTGAAGATCGCAATTTGCCCGATATGACTGGTAATTAGTAGTTTATTTGCTTGGCATTAAAGATGCCAATTATCCTTTAATAATACAATAAAATTTGTCGAGATGTCTAGTCTATCGATCGATTAAGATATTGTCTCTTTATTCTTTGCAGATAAATTGCTTGTCGAACAAAAATTCTAGTGCTAAACTGTATGCAAGACTTTAAAGATAGAGAGATATCCAGATGCCTTTCGAGCCTAGTTACTTCAAGGCAGACTTTTTTAAAGTGCTGTCAAATCCGGTGCGGATTCAAATTCTAGATACTTTGCGACAGGATGAACAAAACGTTAACTATATCTCCCAATACTTAGAAATAGAAGCGTCGTCAGTGTCTCAGCAGTTGGCGGTACTACGGCGGCTCAACCTTGTCAAGAGTCGCAAGCAAGGCAACTATGTCTTTTACTCAATTTGCGATCCAGCTATTTTCAAGGTGTTAGATGCCGCACTAGAAGTTTTTAACAATCATCTGGTGGAGGTGCGGAACACTTTAGAACAGATGAAATAGAACTAACATCGATCAATGATCGAGATTACGACAACATCGCCCAAAAATTTATCCCCTCTGAGTTAGTTTTCATTTGTGGGGAATACTTTTGTTAATAGAGAATTTAAACAACTATTATTCATCAAAATTAATTCAATCTCAGCAAAAAAATGGAGCGGGTCAATAAAGTTCAAAAATTTGAAGCGATCGATCGACAGGGAATTCATCTTTACGACTATGAAGTCATCTATAAAGGCTGGCTAATCGTTCCAGTGTATAAGGGTCAAAACTTTTATACATCTTTAGGTCTAGATCCTGATGGTGAGATATATCTTCAATCAAAGCATTGTTCTAGTATTAAAATGGCGATTAGTGCGGGTAAAGATTTAGCTAATCAAATTATTCGACATGGTGCAAATAAGTAAAGGCAACTTTTAATGACAGACCTCAGACAAATGGCATTGGATTATCACGAGCATCCCAAACCGGGCAAACTTTCGGTAGAATCTTCCAAGTCGTGTACGACACAGGCGGATCTTTCCCTAGCATACACACCAGGCGTTGCCGCACCAGTACGGGAGATTCAACGAGACGCTGAAAATGCCTATCGTTATACCAATAAGGGTAATCTGGTGGCAGTAATTACTGACGGTACAGCGGTACTGGGGCTGGGCAATGTTGGTGCGCTGGCTGGTAAGCCCGTCATGGAGGGTAAAGCCGTGCTATTCAAGCGATTTGCAGGAATTGACGCATTCGATATTGAAGTAAATGCACCTTCGGTAGCTAGCTTTATCGAGACGGTGGTGAATATTGCGCCGACATTTGGTGGCATCAATCTGGAAGACATTGCCGCACCGCATTGTTTTCGGATCGAACAAGAGCTGAGCGAACGGCTAGATATCCCTGTATTCCACGACGATCAACATGGTACTGCGGTGATTATTAGCGCAGCATTACTGAATGCACTCGAATTGCAAGGTAAAGTCCTGAGTTCGGTCAAAATTGTATTTCTCGGTGCGGGCGCGGCTGGATGTGCCACCGCTAGACTACTAAAAGTCATGGGTGCCAATGATATTACGATGGTGGACATCAACGGTGTCATCCATACTGGGCGTATCGATCTGGACAAATTGCCTGCTGATTTGGCTCGATCGACCTTCGCGAGAACATTCAATACTTCTCGGTTAAGCCAAAAGCAGGTAGATTAGGGGTGAATCTTGAATAGGCGAGGGTCAGACTATTGCAACTAAAAGAATTCTCACTAATCAATCCAATCATCGAATCATCCGAAGTATTGAAGGCAATTGAAA
>JANYIT010000206.1 GCA_025358725.1 Chamaesiphon sp. GL140_3_metabinner_129_sub | reverse complement strand
TCTCAATCTTCCTAACAGCTCTATTTTTTGTGCCCCTGTCGCAACCGATCGTTACTTGTCGTTTCGATCTGAACTGCCCTTTCGCGACACCTACCCGACATTAACCTGTCGCGACACGTCTAACCACTTGACATTTAACATCATCTTGAGGATTTAGTGAAGGGGCGGGTTAACGATTGGGCGAATATCCAAGAGGAAGACAAAGGAGAGGAGATAGAAAAGCTCTTAAAAGATGAGAAAAGTCTCGACTTTGTAGATTTAGGAATATCAAATTTAGATAATTTTTTATGGTTATCATCTCTAGTGAATTTGACATCTATTGACTTTTCTCTCAATCAGATTGTTGATATCAGTCCGATCTCATCTCTAGTGAATTTGACATCTATCAAATTTACTGCCAATGAAATTGTTGATATTAGTCCGATCTCATCTCTAGTGAATTTGACATATGCTGACCTTTCTAGTACTAAAGTTATTGATATTAGCCCCATTTCTTCTTTAACAAAGTTAACATATATTAATCTTTCTTTCAATCAGATAATAGATGTATCACCTTTATCATCATTGATAAAACTAAAAACACTACACATCGGAGCTTACGGCATTAAGGAAGAAAATATTGTAAATGCCAAGATAGCAAATTCATCTGCTGATATTTTCAAGAATTTATTCTTTATTGCAGATAAAATATCGATAAATGCAAATCAAATATTGATACTTAGTACACATGTGTTTACGACGCATGAATTATCTTCTCCTCTCTATACTTATACAGGTATTTGGATTAGACAAGGTACAAGCAATATATTTGATGCTCAATGGTCACGATCGGATGGTATCACAAGCACTGAGACAATTTATATTCGGTCAGTATCTTATATAGAATTAACATCAACCTGGATAATTACTTTAGAAGGTATTGGCAGCTATTATGGCGAAGTATCTTCTGACGGGCAACAATTTCTAAAAGGAACTATGAATGGGACTGTAGATGGATCTCCCAGTTGGACAGCTAAAATAACAACATAGTTTTATGTTTATTCGATTAATAAATTGCTCGCCATTAGATTTGCCGATACATGTATTTAAGTAATTGAATCTGTGCGAATAATACTCCAATAATCTGAATGCAATACTTTTAATAAGTTTTCATTTGTTAACATTCAACAAACATAATAAAAATATGATGTTAAACGAATCATTTGATTTTAATTGGACTGATGTTCCACTTATTAATCAGCTAACAGATATGTCTTGTTGGGCAGCCTCCGCAGCAATGGTCGTTGGGTGGCGCGATCGTCTAAGTATAGATCCTGTTAGTATCGCTAATGGGTCAGGTGATTGGGAAGCTTATAAAAATGGACTATCTCCCAATGAATTTTCAACATTGGCAACTGTTTGGAATCTCACAACTGAACCTCCTCAGAGCTACACTATTGAAGGTTTAAGAAACCTTCTGGAGACAAAAGGTCCACTTTGGGTTGCAGCAGCCGTTCCAAGTTTCCATGCTATCGTCGTCACAGGAATGTATAACGATAGGAATAATATTTTTATATGCATAAATGACCCATGGGATCGCGATCCAGGAACTCCAGGGGTACCAGGTGAATACCTAGATACTCATGACAAAGGTAGTCAATATATTCTTACATTAGAGCAGTTTGCAAAGGAGTATGAAACTCCAGCAACATATCCAAATGTTAATGTTCAAATTCTTCATGCGGAAGGAAGAGCCTGACGATATGTTTCTTCTAGGTTATGGTTGTAGGAAATGCTCCCTCGGTGGTCGGTAAAATACAAGGGAACCCCAACATGTTCGTAGTCTTGTCTAAGTAAGTTCCCTGAAAAGAATCCTTTCAGATCGTTCAAAGCTTCTATTCGGTTTTTCTGAACAATCGATAAGATTTGCTTCATCTCATCACCAATTAGAGTACTAGTTGCTGGTGGTACATTCGGAACAAGATCCTCACTATTAGCAATGCGATAACATTCCAGATCTTTAAATTGATTGGCAAAAGCTCGGTCGCCAGATCTCGGCGCAGCAAATGAGTATAGAACTGGTTTGGTAAAATTTGTTCTTTTAGCTGTCAGTAGGGTCGCTAATGTTGCCAAAGCACCTCCAAGGCTATGACCAGTAATATAGACTTCAGCATTAAGAGGGCATAATGTGTTGTTATTTAGTGTTTTTAGGATAGTTTGTTCGATACTTTGCTGTTGAAGTAACGTTAACCCAGAATCCTTATTTTCATTGAGAAGTTTAACTGGTAGATCTAAGTCGTCATAGCTTTTAGTTAAAATCTTATGAAAACCCAGACTGATTTTACCCAACGCATTATCGCCTAGAAAGACCTCTTGGTCGGCTTGAAAATCATCGATCCATTCTGCTTTCTCACGGGTGCCTCTAAAAACAATAAAAATACCAAGTTTTCCACCTATGTCTCGACTAGCAATAAAGCCAAATGGCACAGTTGATGTTGTCAAAAACGAGACTTCTGTCACCCAAAAAGTTGATAATAAATTGTATTCGACTAGATCTGAACTTTGACCTGTTTTGGGGTCAAAATCTAGCTTAGTAGAACCAAGCAGCTTGCCAGTCTGTGCGGGCAACCAGGGTTGTTTATTTTGGATCTGGTCATATTGGATGTTCGCCAAACAAATTAGGTTAGCCAGCTCCATTGCTTGGTTAGATTTAAAGAGAAGTGTATTAGGTACTTGGAGTTGAGAGATTAATGTCATTTTTTCTCCTTCTAACTATAGCGATGACTAATTATATCAATTTAGAGTACATTGTAAATCAAAAATATTTTTAATATTGAGAGAAATTTATGAAAAATTGGAAAACGATATTGATAATTGCTAGTCTACCCTTGTCAGTTAATTTGACTGCTTGTGGTAAGAAAGACAAAGCCGTCGAAATCAAACCTTCTCCAATGTCGTCTACTCCCGCTCCCAGTGCCCAGACTACTTCCATAGCTGGTGCTTCTACGGCGAAGATGATGATGAAGAAAATTGGTCTACTTCCAACATCTACAGCAGTTATAGATAAAGCACTTAAAAGCCTTGAATGGGGCAATATTGCATTTAACGCCCCTGAAGAAATGAATATTGAAGAAACTAAAACAATCGAGTTAGTTCTATCAGAGACTAAATCAATTCAGGAACTACAATCTTCTTTGAAATCTTCCATGAGAAGAGAATCCCCAAACGATAAAATAGCAGATAATATCGAGTCCGCAAAAATCAAAATATCAGGTGACATGGAAGCAACCCTTGTGGGAACAGAATTCAAGATTGAAAGTTCAGACCCAAAAGAGCAAGCTATATCTGGAGTTACTCCAACGAAATGGAATTGGAAAGTTACTCCAAAAAAAGATGGGGTGCAAGATCTCCATCTCCAATTATCAACTTATGTCCCTTTATCAGATCGTAAAATACAGTATGTTATCAGTACTTTTGACAAGCATATCAAAGTAAAAGTTTCCACAGGTCATCGCATATCTACATTTATCTCTACTAATTGGCAATGGTTATGGGCAAGTATTCTTGTGCCATTATCTCCTTTTGCCTGGAATTGGTATCAAAAGAAAAAAGAAAAAAAGTCTATTGAAAATTTACCCAGTGGGGATTTATCTGGTTGATAAATCCTGTTTCTGGCGTTTGTAATTGGTGTTCGAGTAGCATCTGCGTCAATAGTGCCGCAAAGGGCTGTACCAATTAAAACCTTTGAGATTTAGCATCGACCTGAATTTTTCCCCTCCCAGCTTGACCTTCACCCCCTCGAAGCGGTTGAATGAAGATAACCAAGCTGGGGTTATTTGCATAAACGGTGTTTAGGTAGCATCTGTGTCAAAAGTGCCGCTAAGAGTTGTACCAATTAAACCCTCTAAAATGTTGCCTTCTCAAACCCTTGAAATCTCGTAAGAGATCGGCGTACCAAATAGACTTTAGTTTAATTGGTACAGTTTCACCATCAGGAAACCCTATCATTAAAATGATTGCTATGACTAGATTACAGGCTTAACGGCAGTTTCTACACAGTTGCTACTCAAACACCGTTATCAACGAGCGTAGCTACATCAGCAAATTGTATGGTAGGTCGAACGCCATACAGCTCGGTTACTTGTTCGATTAGTTGCGGCGAAAAAAATGCCTTCGCTGCCTCCTCAGAATCCCAAACATAGAAATTAAGTGCCTCCTGGTTGACTGAATCAACCGTGAATGTCTTTGAACGAAGTCCAGGCATTCCTTCAAACTTTGCTTGTGCTCTGTCTGCGATCTGCCGCACGTATGCCTCATTGAATTCGCTTTCATAGCGGAAACGGATAAAAACTGCGATCATGGTAGGCTCCTTGTCTGTTTTTGTCATGAGTAACGTTTAGTTAGGGAAAACACACAATTCAGGTGCAATTTTGTCCCAGTTCCCCATTTATCCCATTGAAGCAGATGAATTTGAGGAAGTTGTATGAGAAAATTTGAAATATCACACCCTCAAACACCAAAACCCTCTGCCAGCCACGGTTAGAGGGTTTTGGTGTTTGAGTGCGATAATGCAAGTTAGCTATTTTCTACTTCATTGCTTTACAACATGGTGCGACTACAACTATTTGTAGCAAGCTCGAAGTATATCATTTGGAACTAAGATCTAGTAATGGTGACGCATTTCTCGACGGTCGTGACGGATCTCACGGCGATCGCGACGGATCGCTTGACGGTGACGGCGGATTTCTCGACGCTCCTGGCGCATTTCTCGACGGAAGCCTTCTGCGTGAAGTTCGCCTACTGGATTAAGGATGGTAGAACCAGTTACATTCGCTGCTTGAGAACTAGGTGCCATTGCAATTACTGTCAGTAGTCCGAGTGCCATAGATGTAAATTTCAACATGATAATTCTCCTCTAGGTGGGGTTAATAAAGCAGGTGATATCTGCTTTTGATTTAAGCATAGGTTAGTCACTAGTCAAAATCATCCAGCTAAAGTCACGATAATTATGTGCCTAAAGTAATGTCCTAATATTTGAGTTTCTTATTATTACTTTAAGCTGTAACAGGTTTGCTTAAGAATTATTGACTTTCTAATTCTAAGCTTTCTTAATTATTTTTCACCTTCATAGGCAAGAGCCTTATCACCCATTTCGGCAAATGCCGAATCAAGTTGATTGCGAAACTGAACTGGTAAATGAATGACAGTAAGGGGAGCATCCCAGTTTTTATGCGATCGAGAGAGTAAAATAGGCGATCGCCAAATAGCAAACATATGTATTGATAAACAAGGAAAAGCGAATAACGGAGCGATCGCAGCAGATGAGATAATATCAAGAACGGTAACAAGGAGGGTGAAATGAGTCCAGAAGAGCAACAAGAACTGAAAGCATCCGCTAGAGCGATTGCTAAAATTCTGTATAAAAACACAGATACAAAGGAATTAAACAGCTTGGGTTCGATCGAAAAAGTGGTCAGAGATGGAATGCAAGAGCATGTGATGCCAGAGCTAGGAGTTTTTTTATCGAAAATGTCACAGGAGAAAGCACAGGATATGAAAGAAAAATAGAAAGCATAATTGGAGAATTGACAATAAAGAGTAGTCAAGCCAACAAGCTAAATGTCAAAAGCCATAGCCAGATTAGTCAATATTTAGAAGAATGTTGCTTGAGGATAAGTGCAACAATATCTTATGAGAGAACAGCAGAAGAGATCGAGTATTTAACCGGAAGAAAAATATCAAAAAGCAGCCAACAGCGATTGGTTCACAGACAAGAATTCGCTCAGCCACAAGCAGAGACAATAGTATCAGAACTGAGTGTAGATGGCGGTAATATCCGCGTCAGGACACCACTGGGAGAAGCGAGTAGTTGGAAGGGATATAAAGCAGCAGTGTTACACGAGCATAAAGCAATTGCCGCTACATTTCAAGAAAATGAGGAGCTAATCGAGTGGATAAATAGTCAGCCCACAGCACCAATTGTTACTTGCTTAGCAGATTGTGACTTCTGGCATAAATTGGCATAGTCGTCAACCATAAATTGGCTTCGTAATAACGAAAACACGTCGTTTCAGCTAATGCTGGCGATCGAGTTTTCAATCATAACTTGGCAGTGAGTACCTAAATTCAATCATAATAAGGCCATGAGTTCTTTTTTGATAATTGTGTGCCAACATCTCTAAAAATGGCAATTTTCAAGAACTCTCTGCCAAGTTATGGTTGATTTTTGGGGAGATTAGAGCGCACGATCGCGCTGTTCTCGCCGCCAATGAGCGGCGGTCGAGACAAATTTACCCTCCCGATTCAGCACACGGTCATTGCTAGGTGTAGCGACCTGCAATAGTAATCACTCAGGACTGCAATCATCGCAAAAATGAGACCGAATTAACTGCAACTATAAATTGGTGCGGTTAGCAGTAAAGAAAACGTCCGTTTTCGTTACTCATGTCAGGCAAATTAACCCACAATGGTAAATCGTCATTGTACAGGGCAATAAACTCAGTAATTCTATCAAA
>JANYIT010000175.1 GCA_025358725.1 Chamaesiphon sp. GL140_3_metabinner_129_sub | reverse complement strand
TTGAAAGAAGTGACAATGGCTACCGTTATTACGATGAAGAAGCCGTCGAGCGACTAAAATTCATTAAAAAAGCCCAATCTTTACAGTTTTCCCTCGCCGAAATTCAACAAGTAGTTGGGGTTCGCGCCCACGGTAGCCCTGCTTGCCTATTGGTGAGGGATCTACTCAAACAAAAAATAGCTCATCTTGAGGAGCAAATCGATCGGATGAAGGAGTTGAAAGAGGAGCTAGAAGCATATCAATCGCGGTGGGAAAGCCGACCCTTGGACGATCCATGTAGCAAAGAACTTTGTAGCATGATTGCAGAAGTTGCCGATCGAGATCTACTTACTCATCACTTGCGGGGAGAGTATAGTGTCTAGAAATACTGACGAGCATCAAAGCTCTCACATCAAAGTAGAAGATGAGCAAATTCCGATCGAGACGGAAACACTCGATGATGATGGCGATAACTTAGATGATGATGACTTAGATGAAACTAAGCCCATCAAAAAGTCTATTTTACCCATCAAAACAGTTTCAACAATTGCAGTTCTCGCAGCCTTAATCGGGGGTATTTCGATCGCTGTCAAGCAGTTCAAACCCGCATCTTCTATGGCTGGAATGGAAGATATGAAAGGGATGTCAATGGAAGACATGATGAAAGTGGATGGTGCTGCTAATGCTACTCCAGTTAAGGTTGAATCGATTAAATCTGGTGTCATGGAAGGGAGTATCCGTTATACAGCAACAGTGCGTCCTTACCAGGAAGTGATGGTAAACCCTAGAGTGGGTGGGCAATTGACGGATTACTCTGTTTATCCAGGCAGTAAGGTTAAAGCCGGACAAGTATTAGCGCGGTTGAATGCGACAGAACTTTCCAGTGAGGTAGCCGAAGCAGTAACAGCGATGGCAGCGGCTCAAGCTGATGAACGAGCCAGCCGAAAGGAATTGGGCGAACAACAGCGAGAAGTAGCCCGCATCGCCGCTGAGGGCGGATATTTGGCAACAAGATTACAACGCACCGAACGAGTTTCAGCATCATTAAATGCTGGCGGAATCCAAGGGTTGGCGGGGCGGAATGCGACAGAACTTTCGAGTGAGATCGAGGAAGCGATCGCCACAATGGAAGCGGCTAAAGCTGACGAGCAAGCCAGTCGCAAGGAAGTGGGAGAGCAACAGCAAGAAATCGCCCGCATCTCCGCTGAGGGCACTTATTTAGCAGCAAAATTAGAACGCACCGAACGGGTTTTATTAAATTCTGGGGCGATTGCCCTCAATGAAGTTGATAAACAAAGAAGTGAATTGGCGGCAAGTAAGGCAAGTCTGGGTGGTGCCAAAGTTAAGTTGGAACGGATGCAGGCCCAGATAACGAAAGCACAATCCCAAGTGAGGATGGCTCAAGCTAAAATTCAACGGCTCCAGGCGACTTCTCGTAATGAATTTGACAAACAGAGAAGTGAATTGATGGCTGGTAAGGCGAGTCTGGGTGGTGCCGAAATTAAATTGGAACGGATGCAAGCCCAGATTGCGAAAGCACAATCCCAAGTCCAGATGGCTCAAGCTAAAATTCAACGGCTCAAAGCGATCGAAGGTTATAAAATTATCACATCCCCGATTACAGGTATCGTTCAAGAGCGGATGGCAGATCCAGGCGTAGTAGTTCAAGCTGGAATGGGAATTCTCAAAATCGGCGACTATAGTAAAGTTCGGCTCCAGGCAAATGTTGCCCAGCAAAATTTAACAGGTATCCAAATTGGTTCGCCAATTGTAGCGCGAGTAATGGGCAACGCCAATAACAACAGCCAAGGTCGGGTGACAAGCATTTTTCCCAAAGCTGGAGAAGAAACTCGCACAGTGACCGTAGAGGCGATTATAGACAACTCTGGCGGGCAATTTTTGGGAGGGCAAGCCGTGGAAATGCAAATTATTACAGCCCATAAACCCGCTGTGTTATCCGTGCTTCAAGCAGCCACGATCGAATCTGAAGGGAAACAAGCTGTTTGGATATTAGCAGGTAAATCGGCTCAACGTAAGTTTATTACGACTGGCTTAACTAGTGGCGATCGAATCGAGGTCACGAGCGGCTTGAAAGCTGGCGATCTGGTCATCATTTCGGGACAGGAAAAACTGATTGAAAACTCACTGGTGGTAGCTACTGACGATAGTGGTAAAGCAGTTGCATCTTTGAGCAATACCGTAGCGGAGGGGAATACTCAAATCAAGTTAATTAGTCCGCAAGGTAAAGCATCTGCTGGTGATAATCAATTAATTCTAGAAGTTCAAGATGCTAAAACCAAGCAACCTGTGAAGGTTGAGGGTTTAGATGTGAGTGTGACGATGCCGATGAAGAATGCTGCGCCGATGTCTACCGATGTGGAAATCAAACCCGACGCTCAACCAGGGCGGTTTAAAGTTAGTGCTTATTTAGGGATGAATGGGAAGTGGGAAGTGACGGCAAAGGTTAAGGATAAATCTCGAAATGGTAGTGGTTCTTTCACATTAAATAACAGTCCTTAGAGACTGTTTTGAAGGTGTCGATTTACTCGACATTAAATGGTTTTCGCTACTAAAAATTGTCTACAATAGAGAGAAAATAATGATTACTAAAGAACTTCGCAAAGAACTTATGAAATTATCACCAGAAGAAAAAACTGAGATTATTCAGCTACTAGATGGAATTAATAAAACTCCTAAAGTTGTGGGAGGTGCTGCTCGAATTAGAAATACGCGAATTCCAGTTTGGAGTTTATTTCATTCTCACCAGCTAGGAACCAGCGATCTAGAAATCTTAGAAGCACATCCCGAACTAACACAAACCGATCTAATGAATGCTTGGTTTTATGCTGAAACATTTCCTGATGAAATTGAGCAAGCAATCGCTGCTAATGAGGCAGACTAGATGGTTGGACTGTATGCTGATGAGAACTTTGAACTTCCCGTTATCAAAAAACTCAGAGAGAAAGGATATGATGTTTTAACTGCCTTAGAAGCTGGTAATGCAAATC
>JANYIT010000172.1 GCA_025358725.1 Chamaesiphon sp. GL140_3_metabinner_129_sub | reverse complement strand
AACAGTAATTTAGTCCCAGGCGGAGCATTATTTTCGATCTCAGCTTGAGTTGTATATTCGTTATTTTGAGCTAAATATAATTGCTCTCCAGGAATAAAGTGGTCTAATAATGTTTTACCAGGAATTACTCGCCGAGAAGGTTCGTGGACAACTGGATCGAGTTGAATTTTTTGGGAAAACAAACTATACCGAGTCAGATCTGTCATTAATTTATTGAGGGGTATAATTGATATTTAAAGTTGCGCCGACATTTATTCCTAGCATTGCGGGAATATTCTGTTTTACTTCTAAGACTTCGTTATAGGCTACGTTAGTACGATTTTCTAAGCACTTCTGCTCCTGCTCTCCACAAGGTTGAACTCGCTGGATATCGACAACTTTGGCATTTTGAATGAAGACTAAAGCTGTCGGAAATTTCATCCCCTTGCCATTGAAGATAGTCGGAGTATCGATTTGATAGAGCATCCCGCGATCGTTATCTAGACTGTCACGGTAAGTCAACCCACGACTTAGAGATACTTTGGTTCTAGCCACCTCTAACTTAATTGCTTTACCATTAAAATCGAGTTGAGCCGTAACTGGCAAAATATATGCTACCTTACTGTTATTTTCAGCAATAAACGCCTTTGCCATAAATGGGAAAGCGAGGAAAAATACCCACAGATATTTCTTATATTTCGGATCGTTATCTTTATTAGGGAGCGACATATTAATTAGTATTGCGAGAGTACAAATCTTGCTTGGGAAGATCGAAAGGGTGAGGTTGATTTGAACTTGAAGGTTGAGTAAAGTTTTTGGCACGGTTTTCGATCGCCATGACACCTTCGGGGTTTCTACTAAATAGAGTGTGGACGCATTTACGAGCGGTGAGAAGATTGGGTAAATCGATCTCAATCTGTCCTCCATCTTCAATCTCATAAAATAGAGCGGTTGCAGCTTCGATCGCGATCTGGGCGAGTTCCGCACCCGTACATTTCTCAGTCCGTTCTAAAATTACAGTCCACTCTTGAGGGGTTAAAGCACCATCGCCAGTCTTGTAACGAGAATCGAATCTGGCACAGTGCAACTGGAGAATTTCTTTGCGTTCTGCTGCTTTCGGGAAATCCAGATAAAAGACTTTATCAAAACGTCCCGCGCGGGTAAGTTCTGGCGGTAAATTTTCCAGGCGGTTGAGTGTCGCTAAAACAAAGGTTTTAGAAGTTTTTTCATTCAACCAAGTGAGAATTACCCCTAGAAACTCACCCGATTTTTCACCGATAAAGAACTTATCAAATTCATCAAAGTAGGGAATACAAGGCTCACAGGCATCGATCCGAGCGAGTAATTGTTTAAATTTCGTAACTCCACCAGATTTAACGACATCGATCCCAATATTCACCAATGGGAAACCCAACTTCTGCGAACAGATTTTAGCGAAATAAGTTTTACCAGTTCCAGGCACACCAACAATTAGCCAGCCTCTGGGTAAAGGAATGTTATGTATTCTAGCTTGCGGAGAAAATGACTTCTGAACGCCGATTAAGCTCTGTTTGATAATATCCAGACCGCCGATATCTTTGGTCGTGGTATCGCCAATAAACTCTAAGCCATAAGTTGCAAATAGAGCATATTTATAATTTAGAAGTTGCTCGGCTGCTGTATCGAGATCTGCACCTGGAGATACTTGCTTGAGTGCCATCCTAATTTCTTCAAGAGTCAATCCAGACAAGGTATTCAAGAATTTCCCATCGGGTGGAAGCTGATAACTCGTCAACATCTCGCCAATTTCAATAGCAGTCGGGAGCGGAAAATTATAATTGTGGATTAATTGAATAAATTTATGAGGAATTTCCCCCGTTTCCAAAAACACGACTCTAGTGTCGGGGGATTGGCTCAGAGTGAAGAATAGAGCCGTAACCGATAACTCTGCTTGAACTTGCTGTGGTGGAGGTAAAGCAACAATTGCCGTAAATAGATCTAGATAAACATATACCCCATTCCCGCTCAGTGATTGGCTTTGAAGGACTGTGAGAATTTCATCTCCCAGATCGTTGGCGAAGCCTCTCTGCAAGAGAATTGTCGAGTCCCACTGGGGAGCATCTTTCAGCCCGTGAAATCCAGTCGATAGGGCACTCCAAACCAACAAGGGTAAATTTAACTCACCCGCAGCTTCCGCCAGCTTGAGCAGACTATTTTGCTGCTCGATGATGGGGATTTGGATGCCGATTAAGGGTTTGGATACCAAAAGACGATCTAACATAAATTTTGAGTGGGGATGAGAAACTGCCCCGCAGGAGAGTAAATAAGACTCCTACAGGGCAGTTCCCAATAAAGCATTAAGTCAACCCCAACCATAACCTCACAATAGGGAGATCTGGCTGAGGTAGATGGCTGAATCTAGCGGGGATTGCGGCTGCAAAGAACCGGAACCTCTTGCTCCTCGACTCATTTTTTTGATAGGATAATGTTATTACTAATAGTAATAACGCAAACTCGATTATGACTAATCCAACCTATCCACTCGCACCTGCCAAAATCGGTAATGCGTCTGGTTTCCGTTTACCTGCTAGTTTCTACCGCGATCATCCGCAATTTGTAAATGCCACCGGATGGGTGGAGGTGTTGAGCGATAATACTGTGCTAGTCAAGTTAGAACCACAGCCAGTCGAACCAGATTCAGATGCAGACGATCTGATGCTGAGTCTATTTTTGGACTTAGTTACTAAAGACGCGCTGACTAATCCCGAACATCTCGAAGCCTATACAGAAGAGATGGCGGATGAAGATGATGAACTCCTAGCTGGAGTGGTTGTCGATTAATGGGCGTACTCATCCGCAATGGTTGGGAAATCTACTTCCACAGACAGCTATTTGGCGAACAACGACGACAATTGCGGGAACGAGTGAAGCAGTTGAAGGCTGAGTTACCCGAAGCAGATTACCTCGGACATCCAGATGTGAAACTTTTAGCCGCAGTGATGGTGGGGATTAAGGAGAAGATCGTTCTAGATCCGCTGGCTACTCAATTTGCCTTGACTGGCTCGTTGCGGCGGTATGGACGGATGAAGGGGATGGGGCTACCGAATCGTTATCGATTGTTTTTTAGGGCTTTTACGAGTGAGGAGCGGCAAGTTCTGATTGTGTTGTGGTTGGGTTATCCGCGCAAGGCTGGGGATCGACGAGATTGTTATGAGGTGTTTACCAAGATGGTTGGGAATGGTGATTTTCCAGATAACTTACAAGAGTTGTTGATTGCTACTAATGAGTGACTTGCGACCGATTGCCGATGCGACAAAGGTGTTTCCGAATCATCTGACTAACTATCACTCAATAAATTTTATCCAGAAGGATAATACATTCACCTTAACTGGGAACCCTTAGTATTAGAAGTACTATTTCTTATTGTTTGCCAAAAGAGAAACTATTGAAGTAAGTTGTAATCTTCACCAGTTCTAATTACCTTGTCTTTTAAGTTATTTTCATGAATATTGACTCAGCAAAAGAACGATTTGACACGATATGCGAAGAGCTAAAACAAAATAATATTCCACTTGAAACTGAACAAGATGTGCGCTTTCAGATTATTGACCGTATACTTATAGAGGTTCTAGGGTGGGATCGAGAAGGAATAAGAACTGAGCCACATGTAGATTCTGGCTATGTTGACTACTTAATATCTACTGAAGGACGTAATAGATTTGTAGTAGAAGCAAAGCGTGTTTCTAAACTTTTAATTGATACCCACCAGCCACGGATGGCTTCATATAAAGTAAGTGGTCCAGCAATTCAGTCGGCTATGCAAGGTATGGAACAGGCTCAACGTTACTGTACCGATACGGCTGTATTATTCTCTGCATTGACAACTGGTATTGAGTGGATTGGATTTTGGGCAGTCCGCACAGATGGAATACCCCCAAAAGAAGGAAAAGCAATAGTATTTCCTAGCCTTGAAGCTATTGAACAAAAGTTTGCCATATTCTATGATTTATTTTCTAGACAAGGAATCCTAGATAATTTGTACCAAGTGCATATACATGAAGCAGAAGGTCTACAAGTTAGTCAAGGTGAAATTTTAGAACCAGTTATTGAATTTTCTGAGAGAAGGTTACTTCATAAAACATCTTTATTAAGAGATTTAGAAAGTGTTTACCGTAGTTTTTTTAGTACAATATCAGGAGAAGATCCTGATATGCTTGCACAGTGCTTTGTCGAATCAAAAGAAAGCCGTGCCGCAGACGAAAGCCTTGAAAAAATTTCTAGAAATTTGTTAAACAAGGTTGATATCGTCAATTCAGAGCAAGGGACTGAATTAGCGAATCAGATGCGCGAATCTATAGATCTACAAAAAGGTGAATTTGTTTTAATTATAGGAAATAAAGGAGCAGGAAAATCTACATTTATCGATCGTTTCTTTCGTCTAGTACTAGATAGTAAACTTCGTGAAGGTTGCTTAGTTCTGCGCCTAGATCTTGCAGATTCAGATGGGAATCAAAGCACAATCTCTGATTGGCTTATCAGCAAACTTAAAATAGAACTAGAAACAAATTTATTCAAAGATAATTATCCTACTTACGAAGATCTTCAAGGTATTTTCTTTCAAGAATATAAGCGATTAAGTGAAGGGGAGTACAAGCCACTGTATCAAAGAGACAAAAACGAATTTAAAGAGAAATTTGGCGAAATTATAGGGAAAATAATTGAAAATAAACCGCAAGAATATGTTAGATACCTAATTAAAAATGCTATTTCTTCAAGAAAATTAATGCCCTGCATAGTATTTGACAATACAGATCATTTTCCACAATCTTTTCAAGAATCTGTCTTTCAATTTGCACAATCAATTTATAGAGAATGCTTCTCTTTTATTATCTGCCCCATAACAGATCGCACGGTTTGGCAGCTTTCAAAGTCAGGGCCACTACAATCTTACGATCATCGAGATTTTTATCTACCAGTGCCTTCTACTAAAGAAGTTCTTACCAAGCGTGTTGAATTTATTAAATCAAAATCTCAGGAAGACTCCGACATAAATAGGGATTACTTCACGAAGAAGGGTATTCGATTATCATTTTCTGATGTTAAAGCATTTGCTCTATCGGTAGAAGATATTTTTATTAATGAAGATTATGTAGGGCGTACTATTGGATGGCTTGCTAATTTTGACATTCGCAGAAGTCTTCAAATAGCTCAAAGACTTATTACTTCACCAATCATGGATATTTCTGAATTAATTAAGGCTTATGCGATTAGTCAACGATTCAGACCACAGAGACGAAACATTAAAAAAGCTCTCCTTTTTGGAGATTACAATCATTTTTATCAGCAAGATAGTAGCTTCATTCTAAATATTTTTGAGGTTGGTTCTAATTCAGTTACAAGTCCACTCCTTAAATTATCAATTCTCCGTCTACTTATAGATGTTTACTCTAATACTTCAGAGCCAGAAAATATCTATCGTTCTGTTGAAGATATTCTAAACTATTTTGAACCTGCAACTGTAAGCAGAACTATCGTCAAAGAACACCTTAAAATTTTGCTTAACTATCGCCTCATTGAACCTTACGATCCAACAGATATAGATGTTTATGAAACTCAAAGAGTAAAAGTGACTCATTGCGGACGTATTCATTACGAATTTGTAACAGATGATGTGGAAGGTATGTACATGAGTGAAATGGCACTAACGACTCCTGTTGCTAGCCAGGAATACATTTCAAAGACTAGAGATATATTAAAAGCAGGGAAATTAAGAAGTGAGGATTGGAATAGAATCATTGAATGGTTTGTTGATTACTGTCTTAAACAAGATAGAATATTTATATCACTACCAAATAGTATTTCTTATCTGTTAGACGACAATGAGGTTGGCGGG
>JANYIT010000069.1 GCA_025358725.1 Chamaesiphon sp. GL140_3_metabinner_129_sub | reverse complement strand
CCATTTCGGTGGTTTAGTCTTCTTCTTTTGTGGTAGCAATGGTTCGATGATTTCCCACTCTCTGTCTGTCAAGCTGCTTGCATACACCATTTATTTCTCATTTTAGCTCCTTCTAAAAAGATCCCAAATGGGTTCTATAAGGGGAGGGCTAGGGTGGGGTAAAAATCTACGCAACAAATCAAACAAACTTCTTCTGCTCATCAAAGAGATAATTACGGCAATTCTCGTAAAGTACAAATCATCTGCGAAATCGCCTCAAGCACCGCATCCAACTCTTCATACACCTGTCGATTTGTAAACCTCAAAAATCGAATTCCACTAGATTCAACCAAAGACTGACGCGCTCTATCTGCAACTTCCGCACCATCACCAAAATGACTGTCGCCATCTATTTCAATTGCTAACTTAATCTCGACAGTATAGAAGTCGATAACAAACACACCAACACTATACTGTCGTCGAAATTTGCAATTCTTAATTTGTTTCCCTTTTAGTCTCCCCCAAACTAATTGTTCGGCTGGCGGCATATTATTCCGCAGCGATTGTCGTTTATCTTTTTCCGATATTTTATTATACAGCTTTGTCATTACTGCAATTTATTTTAAAACTAATAGTAGATCTGATATCTTACTCTTCCCCTTTATAAGTGGAGGGTGGGTGGGGTAAAAATCTCTGCTTTAATTCAACAAGATTCGCAGGGGAAAACTCTAGAGTTGTCGCATATATCTTGCTCCTCCCCTTTATAAGGGGAGGTTGGGTGGGGTAAAGATCTATGCTTTAATCCAACAAGATTCGCAGGGAAAAATCCTAGAGTTGCTGCGTAGATCTTTACCCCACCCTAGCCCTCCCCTTATAAAGGGGATGGGACAAATGCCCCGCCTTCGGGGGGTACGGATCTTCGATACTTAATCTATGCACCAACTGCTTCTTTCGCTGCGTACATTACTTCTAAAGTAATCACAGTTTGACCTCGATCGCGTGCAAATTTCTCAGTGTTACGTTTGACTTTGCCACGGACAAATCCAGGTACTTTATTCAATTCGGCTTGCGCTTCTTTATTCCAACCTAAATCAGAATCAGCGGAAATACCTTTAGTAATTACTTCCTTAGTATCGTGTCCGCCGAAGATTTCTAATAGGTGATCTTCCATGCCCAATGTAAACGAATTATAGATTAAATCTACAACTTGATTCGTACCTTCATAACCCAAGAATGGTTTATAACCAATTGGGAAATTCTGAACATGAATTGGTGCTGAAATTACGCCCGTGGGAATATTCAAACGTTTACCAACATGACGTTCCATTTGGGTGCCAAAGATTGCCGAAGGTTCACTACTGGCAATTCGATCGCCAATTAGTCCATGATCGTCTGAGATAATTACTTCATCACAGAAACCCTCAACTTCCTTGCGGAACCATTCTTCATCTGGCTTACAGAAAGTACCCGCCCACACAACATGAATTCCCATCTCGCGGGTGAGAATTTTGGTAATTGCTGCTGCATGGGTAGCATCACCATATACTACCGCTTTCTTGCCTGTTAAATTCTGACAATCGATCGATCTCGAAAACCACGCCGCCTGAGAAACATGGATCGTTTGCTCGTTGATAAAGTCTTCATAATTTACATCCGCACCACCCGCATTCAGGATAGTTTGAATCTTGCGAATGCACCGAGCGGTTTCGACTACGCCCATTGGAGTAATATCGACGTAGGGCATCCCAAATTCTGCTGCGAGGTAATCTGTGGTCATCGGCCCTAATTCGCGGTAGGGAGCGAGGTTAAACCAGGCTTGGGGGAGACTTTTGAGTTCGGCTACTGTCGCGCCTTCAGGGATAATCGCATTTACGGTAATTCCCAACTCACCCATCAACTTTTTTAGTTCGGTACAGTCGTGGTTATTGTGGAAAGCGAGAGTAGAAATCCCGATGATATTTACCGAAGGTTTCTCTGTCTTCTGGGTGACTAAATCGCCTTTCTTCCGTCCCTTCTCGATGTAAAACTGAACGATCTGTTGTAGAGTTCGATCGGCAGCCTGCATCTCATTAAAGCGATAATGATTGACATCCGCCAACAATACATCCGCCTTCGCTTCGAGCGCAGCACGTTGGACAAAGTTCGCCAAATCCTCCTGCAAAATACTCGACGTACAAGTAGGCGTAAGTACGATTAAATCTGGATGCTCCTCCGCATCCTTGCGGGTGATATTATCAACCACCTTCTCCTGAGAACCGCGAGAAAGCACATGTCGATCGACTACACTAGTCGTCACTGGCGTAAAATCCCGTTCCCGCGACAGCATCGATCGCATCACGTTAAAATAATCATCGCCGATCGGGGCGTGCATGATCGCATGAACATTTTTAAAAGAAGTCGCGACGCGCAAAGTCCCAATGTGAGCGGGAGCAGCGTACATCCAATAAGCTAGTTTCATATCTCTTTGCCTTAATCCTTTGTCGATCGGTCGATTCTGTTTAGATTGTCGCAAACAAATCAGCCTGAAAACGCGATCGAGTAAAAATTTAACTTAATATCTAGCAACAATACCAAAACTGCCATAAGCTAATCCAATCAAAGATCTGCGGCTTTTGGCTGTTCTAAAAATAATTTAATTATTCGCAATAGTTATTGATAATTTACTAAACTTATTTACTCTCTAGTGTGGAAAATCCCCTCCTCGGAGGGGTGCCCAAAGGGCGGGGTGGGTAGATCCACGCAACACCTCAACCCACCAAAGCCCTAAACCTGCCCCAAATACCGCTGAAGATAAGGCGAAAACACCTCATAGATCAACGTCAACGGCTCCCCACGGTGCCAGAACACATAATGACGACCCCAAAATGGCCCAGTCTCCCCAAACGCCTCAGCCAGTGCTGACGACTCCCCATAATAAATCCCCTGAACATCCCGATATAGCTCAGTTCGCAACTTCGCCAAACTCGCCCAAATCGGTAACGACTTATTCTCCAGATACTCATCCACATGTCGCGCCTCCCACCAGGAAGTCGCATAAGCCAATCTTTGCCCCGAAGCCGTCCGCAGCCAGACCTGACGACGCACCCTCGGCCCTGGGACTACCTGGAGCGAACTCGGCGCACTATCATTATCCATCCCGATCGACGACATATCAATTACATCTACCTCAGTCGGCTCCCCCGTTAGTAGTTGCAAATGTCGCGTTGGCGAACCATCACCGAGTAATAATATCTGCCATGCAGGTGGTAATTGTTGGTGTGGTAAGCCAGTTTGAACCACTTCAGATCCACCTTGCCAAATCGGACTGAGTGCATTCCAGCTAGTCAGGATTGAATTTTTATCCTTGAGGTCGGTCGCGATCGTCAAAATATTTGATAAATCTTAATATTGCTGCCTACTATTATAGAACAAGTGATCAACAGCAAGGTTTTCCTAATCAGCTAGTATATAATTACCGATATCCTTTGTGAAGCCACTGATGAAAATTCTGCATCTATCGGATATCCATATGGGTGGCGGCTTTGTTCATGGTAAAATCGATCCAGAAACTGGATTAAATACGCGATTCCAAGATTTTGTCAAATCCTTATCCCGATCGATCGATCGAGCATTATCAGAACCAGTCGATCTAGTCTTATTTGGTGGCGATGCCTTTCCAGATGCCACACCGGCACCCTATATTCAACAAGCCTTCGCCGCACAGTTTTATCGGCTCGTCGATGCCAATATTCCGACTGTATTACTAGTGGGTAATCACGATCAACATGCCCAGGGGCAAGGCGGAGCCAGCTTGTCAATCTACCGCTCACTGGGAGTTCCAGGCACAATTGTTGGTGATTCGATCGATACACATACGATCGATACTCAGAGTGGACAGATCCAGATTATCACCCTCCCCTGGATCAATCGCTCTACCTTACTGACGCGGGAGATTGCCGAAAATCTATCGATCCTGGAAGTCAATCAATTATTACTCGACAAACTCCAGCCACGATTGGAAGGTGAAATTCGCAAGTTAAATCCAGATTTACCAACGATCGTTTTAGCGCATCTGATGGCAGATAATGCCAAGCTGGGAGCTGAAAAATTGCTAGCCGTGGGACGCGGTTTTACGATTCCCCTCTCCTTTCTGACCCGTTCTTGCTTCGACTACGTGGCACTCGGGCACGTTCATCGGCATCAAAATCTGAACAAAACTAATGACCCTGCAGTTGTCTATCCTGGCAGCATCGAGCGGGTAGATTTTAGTGAAGAGAAAGAAGATAAAGGCTATATATTGGTGACAATTGAACCAACAGCACAGCCAGCGAGTAAAAACTTCGAGACTACTTGGGAATTTTGTCCTCTACCTGTCCGCACATTTCGGACGATTAAAATCGATGTTTCCCAGAGCGAGCAACCCCAAATAGACATTTTGGAATCGATCGCCAAAGTAGATATTGCCGATGTCGTAGTACGATTAATTTATCAGCTCAGTCCCGATCGAGTCGAACTAATTAATATGCCAGCCATTCACGAAGCTTTGAGCGCGGCACATCACTATACAATTCAAGCGGAACTAATCAGTCAACTGAGCCGCCCCCGATTACCCGAACTTGGCTGTAGTGTTGGCGATCCGATGACCGCACTCTCTACTTATCTCGACAATCGTCCCGATCTCCAAGATATTGCTACCGCAATGATTGCCGCAGCCAATGAGCTATTATCTGGAGATAATCTAGGAACAGTAGCAAGTGGAGGAGTGCTATTAGATCTTGAATCATCTACAGATCCGATCGAAGTTTATCCACCCAATCTCGATCCTCGTAAATCCGCTGCTAAATCGAAAAATGCTGATGGACAATTAACTCTACTTTAAATTAAAATATCTGTAATCCTGATCGATTCAGTTACAGTTGGGTTTGACTGGGAACTAGAATCATCGAAAAATAAGGTACGTTACGCGGATCGACATCCTCGATCGAGATAATCTTTTGATCGGTTGCAGTTGCTCGTTCGATATATTTAGCGCGGGATAGTAAGTCTAGCTCACTTAAAATTAGACGAACTTTATCAAAATGACGACGGAGTTTGATAATTGCTACCGCGTCAGCATTGATTAATTGGGCTGTCAATACTTCCACAGGTAAAGTTGCCGAGAGGACGCTAAAAATATCGTTACGATAACATAAAGGCGTACCGATCGCGGCTGCTGCACCCATCGGTGAAGATACACCCGGTACGATTTCGGTGATAAATCGATCGGCTAAACGGGTAAATAAATACATAAACGAACCGTAAAACAACGGATCACCACAGCATAATACTACGACATCTCGCCCTGCTGATAAATGAGCAGCGATCGGTCGAATTGCCTCGGCATACAATTCCTGTGCTGCTTCAGGATCGAGCGCGCGGGGGAAATGAAAACACACTTCGATTTGGTCGCCGCGCAGATAGGGTGCGACAATCGATCGAGCGATACTTTCATGGTCATTTGCAGCTTGATAAGCAACTACGGGAGCTGCCTGCAATAGTCGAAACGCCTTGAGTGTCAATAACTCCGGATCGCCAGGGCCAACCCCAATCCCATATAATCTCCCTGTCTGAATTGCAACCATTATTAGCCACTGTTCCCCTTAAATTTCAACTGTCTTGAAAAGGTGCTTTACTTAGGGAAACCCCAAGACAGCAGTTTCAACTTTCAACTTTCAACTTTCAACTTTCAACTTATTCCTGTTCCATGGCTAATGCATTGACAGCAGCCGCAGCCATCGCACTACCACCCCTTCGTCCGTGAATTGTCAGAAAAGGTACTCCCCGACTATCAGCCGCTAGAGCAGCTTTTGATTCTAATGCCCCGACAAAACCAACAGGGAAACCGAGAATCAGAGCAGGTTTGGGTGCGCCATTGTCGAGCATTTCCAAGAGTCGAAAGAGAGCTGTTGGCGCATTGCCGATCGCGACGATGGAGCCAGCGAGATAGGGCCGCCATAGCTCTAAGGCCGCAGCCGATCGAGTATTCTCTAGTTGGGCTGCTAAATCTGGGACTTGAGGATCTGGGAGGGTGCAAATTACTTGATTATCCACAGGTAGGCGTTTTCGTGTCACCCCATCTGCCACCATCCGCGCATCACACAAAATCGGTGCCCCGTTTGCTAACGCTTTTCGGCCAACGCGAACGGCATCGATCGAATAATCCAAATCACTGACAATATCAATCATCCCACAGGCATGGATCAGTCGTACCGCTACAGAATTGAAGTCAGCAGGTAAAGTATCTAACTGAGCTTCCGATCGAATCGTCGCAAAGGATTGGCGATAAATTTCCGCCCCATCGCGGATGTACTGTAGGGGTGCTGGAATAGTGGTTTTAGACGGCATGAAGTATTTGTTGCAGTTGGATTAGAGATTGACGGTTGGTAAATGTACTAAAGGATTCTTGAGGATCGAGCCTGAGATCGTGATAAGCAGCGATGAGCTTACCGATCGAGATTGGGACTTTTTCTGGTGGTAAAAGATCGCTCTCTTCCTGCCCAAATTCGGCTGTAACCCCACCGATCGAGAGCCGATATCTTCCAGGTAGTTGAGTGTGGCGATCGTCTCCCCACAGGGTAATATCGGCGTGATCGTGTTGAGCGCAGGATTTATCACAACCGCTGAAATGGATATTGAGGGGGCGATCTAGTGTGAAGTTAGTTGCTAAATAATTGGCTAGAGCGATCGCATCAGCTTGAGTATCCGTCGCGCTAAATTGACAGCCAGTTGCACCCGCACAGGCTCTTAATAAACTACTTGGATGATTGGCTGTCTGCACTAAGCCTAAATCGGCAACTAATCTTTGCACTCTCTCCAAGTTAGCCGTAGTGACATCTGGAATAATGATATTTTGCCAGGGAGTCAAGCGAAGATTATCACTCCCAGATCGAGCGGCAATTTGCCCTAAACCCTTTATTTGATCGATCGTCCATCGTCCCAACGGTAGCACTACCCCCAGGTACCAAAAACCAGCTTGACTTTGCGGATGTACTCCTAAATGATGTTCACATTGTGTCTCGGCGAGAGCAGATCCATTCGCCCCACAGGAATCTCGATCTAAACCAAGGTTTTTAAAAATAAACCGCCTAGAACCAGTGAATTCTCGTTGTACTCTGTCACTAAAACCTGCTAACCCATAGTGACGAATGACATCCCGCAGCCGTGGTTTCCGACGAACATCACCACCTAATTCCTCAATTCCCTGTCGATAACTTTGAGCGATCGCGCCCAACATCGGCAAGCATTCATCCAATTCTAATCTTACGCCGACTGGTAACGGTGCAGATCCACGTTCGCCGATGCCTAAATGTAAACTAAATTCATGATCGCCAACAGCTAACAGCGTAATATCATTGGGTCGATCGACAATCCCCACACTGCCCCCACCATCAAAACCCACGCTGAATTTAGTTGATAAAACGCCCAATTCAGAATGGTGACTTAGATACTCATGCCAAGCGTCAGCCAATGGACGCACATCACATAATTCCTGCGAGTCAATTCCCGCTGTCGGGCTAATCAGAATATTGCGGATGCCATCTACAGCGGTATTAGTCGCCGCCAAACCACAATCGGTTAATTTAGTTAATACTTCGTTGTCGAGATCTCGTGAGAGTGCCCGCAGTTGTAAGTTAGCGCGATTGGTGACTTGAATATACTCCAACCCAGTTATCTCCACTAGGTGCGCGATCTCCAAACACTGAGATTCGTTCAGTACCCCACCGGGAATTCGTAGCCGAGTCAATAATCCATCACGAGCAACCGCAGGATGGTAAATATCTGGACAGATAGATCGTTCAACAGACACTGAAGGCAACTCCTTCCTCATGCAGCGCAAGGAATAGTGAATTTAGAGTACTCATATCGGTACACTCAGTTACGGTGTTCTGACTCGAAGCTTTCGCTCCATCACAGTTGCGGCACAGTCCTGGATTTTTACCAGACTTCCCCGATCCCAAGCTAGTCCAATCTAGCATGAGATGGTGACTGGTGAGTTGATCAACACTCGGAACAATCTCTTCTTTAGCCCGTCACAGACATTAACTTCACATTTCGTTGGTACAGCCACTCTGCGTGGATGTTCGGAAATCTCCGTATTTTATCTCTGTGAGAATAGTGAGATTTAGGCTACAATTGCCCTTGGTGTGAGTAAGTATAAATAACTATTCAAAGCTATGTCTCCTAGTTCACTAACCCTCGTTGCTCAAAGACCTACCATCAGCAACCAATCGGTTGGATCTGCCACCTCCGAGCATGAACAGCAGGTTGCGAAATTAACTAAAGCTCTATATCCAGTCGATCGACAAGAAAAGTTCCTAGAACTTCAAGCCGAAGTTGAAACGCTACTAGGTCAGTTACAAGCGCTCCAACGGGTACGTTGATAATTTTTTCAGTAAGAAAATTTTTCTGATCGTTTAAAATAACAATATTTTCAACAGTAGAGTGGACAGGGATCGATTAAATTCGATCTCTGTCCACTCTCTTATTTAGATACCTTATCAGCGATCGATCCGCCTGAGTCGATCCATTCATGAATGCAGATATGATTCCCGATTCTAGCCGATCGAGACTAATTAGCTCTTCGAGATTTATATACTTGAATTGCCGAATCGATCGTTGTTTCTAGATTGGCAAGCTCAGACTGAAGTAATACCGTTTTAGCTGTGGCTGCTTCAGTATTGCCCTGCAATTTCTTGGCGATAATTCTGACCAGATTGATATCTTCACTAGAAAATCTATCTGTTAGTAAAACCACCTCATGGCTGAGTAACCGCATCAAATGTTTTGCTTCATCTAAAGTTTGGATCGAGCCAGTCAGAGACTCTTTCACCTGATGCATTTGAGTATCAGCAGTAGCAATTGTTTCTTTGACCATCCCAGCTCGCTTGAGTGAAGACTTCATCTCTGCTGCCGCTTCCTGAAACTGCACTTTCACAAGGGCTAAACCAAGCTGGATGCCAACTCGTCGCAGCCATTCTATTTCCATGTCTTGCCAATTTCGATAGTTAAAACACTGGTGTACAACTAGCAATCCAAATAACTCATTGTGACTACCAACAATTGGGACGACTAGATCAGCTTTAACTGCAATTTTTACTAAATTTCTCACACCGCTAGAACTGATTTCAGCTTCATGAATATTATCGATCGACTGGACTCCTCTCTCTCGATAATTGTCAATGTAATCAGATTCAAAACAGGGATCTGCGATTGTCATGCCTTTGATCGGTGACAATGCAGATAATGTCGATTCAGCAATAATTTTACCTGAATTTTGTCCAGCAATCGCATAGATAATCGATCGATCGCATTCTAAAATGGTTTGGGCTTGAGTGGTGGCAATTTGTAAGACTTCCTCACGAGTATTGCCCTGATGAATTTTTTGAGTAGCAGTTGTTAATAATTGATCGTAATGCTTTTGACGATCGAGTGATGATTGAATTTTGCGACATTCTGACCACCGCACAGCATTATCCAATGCCCAGCCGATTTGGGCTGCCATCTGCGCTGAGAGGGTAATCTCCGCCTGCTGCCAGATCCGAGGTGCTGAGCATTGGTGCAAAATCAATAACCCATACAGCTCATGATCTGGCAATAATACTGGAACTACTAAGTTCGCTTTAACTGCAAGTTTTTCGAGATTTTCGAGATGACAAGGGGTGATTCGTGCTGTTTGGATATTATCGATTGCACTAATTCTGCCCTGACGATAACTATCAATGTATCGTGCATTAAAGCAGGGATCATCGATCGTTGTCTCCATTGTTGTTGGAAATCCTGGAGCTACAGCCTCCGCGACAATCTCACCCAAGTTTTGCGCCTGTAGACTATATATTACTGCTCGATCGCAGCCAAGAGCCTGTTTGACACTTTCCACACTTGCCTGAAGAATATCTTCCGCTTGCGCACAATCGTGGATTTTAGAAATGAGGTTGGTGAACATAGTGACAGCTAAAGACATCCGAATCGATTGATGGCAAATATGCTGCAACAATCAGAGCGATCTGATTTGCAACTTTTTTATACATCACAGTTGCCTAGCTAGTTTTAATATCAATGGTGAAAACCTCGAATATTAAAACATTTTGTGCCTGACCTTAGCTATGTATCTTTGACTAATATAACCCATCCTAATTTTTCTACTCAGTACGATCGCGTAGTTTATGCTAATCATATTACTCATTTATCGATCAATTAAAGGAGGGTGACAGCAATGCTGTCACCCTCCTAGTTGATATTTATCATCAATTCGCGGACTCTAACCCCTGACTCCCAGTCGCAGCCAAGACTGCTGACGATTGGGTAATGGTGCGGCAAGCTGGATAACTCGTTCGAGCAGTCGAGGCACTAGATAGTTGCCCAAAATTGCCAGATGACTTTGCCAACCGATGATAATTTCATGTTGATCGCGCTTGATCCCCCTGATCAAAGCTTGAGCGACTCGTTGCGGCGACATCGGGACAATCCAGCGAAATAACTGCAAGTCTCGCACCATATCGGTATCAGTTAATGTCGGTAATAGCGATATCACCCGCACATTGTGACTGGCTAATTCGCCACGTAAAGCCTGGGTAAAGCCCAAAATAGCAAATTTGGTCGCTGAATAGGTAGACATCGTTGGTGCGGCGACCTTGCCCATCAAACTGGCAACATTGACAATTGTCCCTTCTCGTTGCGATACCATCCGACGAGCAATTAGCCGCGTGATGGTATACATACCGAGTAAATTAATCGCAATCTCTTCCTGAACGTGTGGTAACTTGGATTGCAGAAAGGGAGCTTGATGAGCGACTCCGGCACAGTTGATGAGTAAATGAATTTGACCATAATCTCGCCACGCTTGAGAAATTACGACATTTACCTGAATTCGATCAGTTAAATCTACAACCAGTGGGATCACTTCCACGCCCATAGCTGCCAGATCGCTCGCCATCTCAGCGAGCCGCTGCTGATTACGGGCGACAAGTAGTAGCCGCTTAACGCCATTTTTCGCTAGTTCAAAAGCAATTGCTTGTCCGATACCACGAGATGCCCCTGTAACGAGGGCTGTTTTTCCTTGTAGCTTCATTTTCAAAACCTCCAAAGGTAAAGTCTCGCTGCATCCCAAGCATCAATCCATCCATGTATGTATGGATGTCGATCCCCTGGTTAAGCAGTGAGAAGTTGGGAACTAAATAATTACGATCGAATACTTGTTTATGAAATGTATCAACTTCTGAACTGACTGAGTGTGCTTTCTGCCAACTGTTGTAGAAATCTGCTGGCAGCATTTTTGAGGAGAGACCATCGAGCATGGCATCAGTCAGTAGATATCAACCGTTCAGAGTGTAGGGCGATGGAAGTGACAGATCATGGAGCACCTCTGGTTTGATGTGAGCAGTTAATGTGAAGCGTTGTTTCATAAACACACCCTATCAAATAAATCAAGCGTTTGCAACATTTATTAGCAAGATTTCGAGATTGTGATATATCTCTACACAATTCTCAGGGATCGCTGTACCAGCTATTTTTACGTTAATATGCGATGTTTACTCGATTGTAGTGCTGCCGATCGAGACTCGATCGGGCGATTCTTTCTGAGAAGGTAAAATTTTGATGAGAATGGGGCGCAACTCAAACGCTAGACTGCTGATGATATCTAGTCACAGGGGTAGCGACAAGCGGCTACCCTACATTATTTTGGACAATCTCCACAAATTCATGAAACCTTGGCAATTACAGTCCGATGACGAGGAGTGTTTGCGGTAATTGTCGGAGCTTGAAAGCCTGCATCAACTAATGATTGAGCGATGTCTAACGTAAAATATTGATCGAGATATGGCTCAGTACTTTTGAGGAGAGTCAAGATATATGGTGCCATCTGGCTATAGATTTCCGACGCTGGATTCATATCCATGATCGCCAGATGTCCACCTGGTTTGAGTAACCGTTTGGCTTCTTGGAAAATCTCGTGAGTGGCTGTCTGGGGTAGCTCATGACAGATGAGAAATAGCGATACTAGATCGTAACTATGTGCGGGTAAACCAGTTGATTCTCCTGCGGCGTGAACCCAGTTAATTGGTGGAGATTTTTGGTGCTCGGCGCGATAGTTGGCGATCGATAAAAAATATGGGGATAAATCTAACCCAGTTAGCTGTGCCTCCGGATAAACCTTCTGCATCGCAAACGTACTCATGCCCACACTGCAACCGACATCAAGAATATTTTGGGGTGCTGTGGGGAGAGCTTGAGTAATCAGATCGTGATAACTTTGGCGGAGTTGGGTATCTCCAGTAGCTCCAGTTTCGGCAAAAATTTTGGCATGGACTGAATAGGCGGCGACTTCTACCTCCATTGCCGCATCCCAACTCATATTTCCCTGATCATAAGCATGAAAAGAAGTGAGATAGTATTTGGGATATTGCAGATTGGGGTTAGTAATTTGGGCTAAATCTGCTTCCCATTGCGGCGATAATGCCTCAGCACCACCTCTCGATCTCAAAAACTTCACATCATTCCGCCAAGCTACACCGATCGATTCAGCCCGTTTGATAATCAATTCCCGCGCTTGGGATTTAGCAAATTTGGCGATGGGTTTGATCGAGAGCAAACTATTCACCAATTGGCTGATCAGGCGATCTGTCGGATTCAGGGTAGCTGTCATAAATTCGGATTTGCTAAACTTTAATCTTTAATTCTCTATTGTATAGTTACTCACCACTAAACCCGATCTCTTCAATTGATTTTTGGTTCGATCGCCGGAAGCCCAATCACCAGAACACAACACGCTGATATTAGTTGATATGAGGATCGCAAGATCGAATCAACGCTAGACATAAACTAATTGAGTATGTTATATTTATATAGATGCGCTGGCGTAGCTCAGTTGGTAGAGCAGCTGATTTGTAATCAGCCGGTCGGGGGTTCGAATCCGTCCGCCAGCTTTAAAAAGTTCTTAAGAACAAACATCTTCTAAAAATGCCTTGCTATGAGTAAAATCATAGCAAGGCATTTTTATATTTACGAAATTTCTGAAATCAACTCACAGTCTCTAATCGAGATTTATAAAAATTGACCGATTCGATCGATTAATTGCTCGGCAGGTAATACCCCTTCCATTCGATCGACTGATTGTCCCCCTTTAAATAAAACTAAAGTTGGCAATGCCTGAATCTGATGCATGGAAGCAATCTCCGGATACTTGTCAGTATCTATTTTCATAATTCTCACTTGTCCGTTCAAATCAATATTGACTTGTTCCAAAATTTTGGACATCATTTGACATGGACCGCACCAAGTAGCATAAAAATCAACTAAAATCGGTAGCTCACTGTTAGCGATCGCATCTTCAAAACTAGTGAACTGGTGTTTGACTGCCATAATATACTCCTGAAACGAAGTGTGAATAACTCGATCTTAAACAGTTTTAGCTCGATTCGGCAAGCTGACGTTACGCAAACGGATAGATGCTGATCAAAAACGATAAACAGGACAAACTTGCCAAGATCAAGGCAGTTAAATCGGTTTTACAACTTTTTACATCAATCGAGCTGGTCGATCGTGCTATGAGATAATCGACCAGCTTAGAGTAGTATTTAGAAAGACAAACCTAATTTTAATCCCATCAGCGCGTGGATCACCATCATACCCATGATTGTGCTGCCAAAATAGGCATGAAACTTACGCAATTCGGGCTTGTTACCACCAAAACCAGTCCAAGAAATTAAGCCGTTAATTGTGAGAAAAGTTAAGACAATTGTTGCTGTCAAGAAATGAGGACTTGCCATCACCTCATGTTTTTGGATGACCAGCGATAATATACCTCCAGTTGCACCGATTGCCATAAAGCCAAACATGGCTGGCATAATCTTCTGGTGATCGGTCTTATTTTTAATCGCGGTCTCAGGGTCGGTAGCTGTTAATAATCGCCCTTTCCAGCCAGCATAAGCACCATATCCACCCATCGCAAACATCACAATACTCATAAAGAATGGATGTCCCCAGTGGGTGAGAGGTTCTGGGAGATTGAGAGCGCGAAATTGACTCGCGATCGGTTCTAATAATTGTGTTAAATTTTCACCCATGATACTAGTATTATTCTCTGCTCTAAAAATTATTCCGCTTGCTATTGTACAAGGGAGCAGGGGTGAGGGGTTAGGGATTCAATTTTTCCATCACCCAGGTAACATAGGTACCGATCGGACTCCAGAGTAGGTAGGGTATTAATAAGATCATTGCCATAATCGAAATCGGAAACACCAATGTCGCCAGGATTGCCCCTAAAAACCATCCTACCGCACCAATAATCGTTCCGACTCTCAAACTCCTAAACCAAAACATTGATGGTGTATAAGCCATAATGACCACTTCTAGGAGCAGATATAGTGCCATCAGACCCCAAGGTTGACTTTTGGTCGAGGCTGCTTCCCAGACAACATACGCTGACCAGGCACCGGAGATAAAAATTGCTGTCCAAATTACTGGAATCAACCGCTCGAACGTCAGCCAGACGGGACGACGTTGGCGATTAAACCAGCGATATCCTTCCGGTGTATTTAACCGCGCTAGCCCGACCGCCACTAATACCGCGACGATGCCAATTATCAGCCAGGATTTAATCATTCAATTAGGAGGTATGGGATAGGGGATAGGCTTTAGGTATTAGGCTTTGGGGCTTAAATTCCCAATTTTCAACTTTCAACTTTCTGTCTTGTCTCGCTAAACTGTCGGGAAACCCGACAAGCGCGAGCCGCAACTTTCAACTGCCCTTCAATATCTCTCTGACTCGCATTAAAGTCAAGCCGAGCTGATTTCTACCTGAACCATCTTTGCCACAACCCCAATAATAGTCATTGGGAGCATTTTCGACGATCAATTCATCCCCTGTCCCCAGCAAAATTTCGCGAATATCTAGGTGGATTTGAAATTTGCACAACACTGCGCGGAACATGATCTCATCCTTCACCTGTTCCCAATCACTCCGCAGGGGGAAATTACGTTTTCTGCCTAATTTAGCAGCATCGTTGGGTGTCCGAACAGATCGAATTTGTTCGAGATAAGGTGTGCCAACAAATTTTTGGGCTTGGAAATAGTGTTCGGTAGTATACCACCAGACTTTATCCATCACAAACCCATGCTTGGAAAAATTGGAGAAGCAACCATAAGGCTGTTCTCGATCAGTATAAAAGTAGATTGTCAAGGGAGTGGGTAATGGGTAATGGGTAGGGATTAGATATCGAAGCAATGTTAAATCTCCATTCCACAAGCAACCCTAAAGCCTAAAACCTAACTATTCTCGTTCTGCTGTGACTACAGGAGCAGCGATCGGAGTAACATTGAGGTTAACATTTTGTCCATTCCGCCGAACTTGGACTTGGACGTTACTACCAATTTTAGTAGTTTCGACAACTTGCTGCACTTCGTTAGAATTTTGGACAACTTTGCCATTGACACTCTGAATGATATCTCCAGATTTCATCCCTGCTTTGGCTGCGGGTGAATTGCGAACGACGCGAGCAATGAGGGTACCTTTATCAACATCGATCTTGATGTTGGCGTTGGCATCACCATTAATTTGTTCCTTGATTTGAGCGGTAAGATTTACCATCTGAATGCCAAGGAAGGGATGTTCTACCTTGCCTGTCGAAATCAGTTGATTGGCAATCCGTTGAGCAGTATTAATCGGAATTGCAAAGCCTAAACCTTGGGTACCCCGCAAGATCGCGGTATTCATGCCGATGACTTGTCCGGTGGCATTGAGCAGAGGACCGCCGGAGTTACCAGGATTAATGGCTGCATCAGTTTGGATGTAGTTGACTCGTTTATCTGCTGCCCCAATTTCGGCACTTGTCCGTCCGGTAGCACTAATAATTCCCGCAGTAACAGTGTTATCTAATCCTAATGGATTGCCGATCGCGATCGCCCATTCACCAGGTTTAATTAGATCGGAATTACCAATTTGAATACTCGGAAGATTTTTCTGGGCAATTTCAACCACCGCAACATCAGTCACTCGATCGAATCCCTTGACCTTGCCATCGATCGTCCGCCCATCTTTGAGGGTAACGGTAACTTTGGTGGCACCAGCTACCACATGAGCATTCGTCAGGATTTGACCATTATTATTGATAATAAAACCCGAACCTGTACCTTGCTTGATCTCACGCTCTCCAGATCGATTTGGTTGAGCTGTCCGATTCCCAAAAAACTTCTTGAAGAAGGGATCTTCAGATCCATCCTCCGATTCTGGAGTAGTAGCGACTGTTGTCGAAGCATTAATTCTGACTACTGCTGGCCCAACCTTATCTACTACTTTGGTGATAAAGTTGGTATTTACGCCAGCCAAAATACCGCTACTATCAGCCACTTGGGAGTTGGCTGTCGCAGGTGATTCGAGTGTGGCAGGAAGCTGTTCTTTGGCAGATAAGTAGCCAAACGAACAACTAGCAATTGTACTCAACAATAGTAAAGAGATATACTTACTACCTTGGCGCAATGTTTTTAGCGTAATCTGCGATGTTATTGGTGCGATCGAATCTACCTTTGGTACCGCAACTTCTGGCTGAAGATTTTCCGCCGCTGGCAATTCGATGGGTAAGTTGTTCTGAGGTTCTGGCATACAAATCACACTGATACAATTCTGTTCGCAATCTCAGCTAGTCAGGTTCGATCCCCTGTCTGGAGCCGATCTCGTTACGATGCACTAAATCTTTAGTTATTAGTGGTGACGCAGTAATTGCTAAATTTGTTGCAACTGGGATGCGATCTCAGATTGTCCTAAAAAATTCCAGCCGTTTCATACAACCGACGTAACACTGCCGCTATCTTGATTGTGTACTGTCCATCTGCTGACCATCGGCCATTTAACTGCCGCATCGTGGGGGCAATTCCCCGCTTGACTAGTTCAAATCTAGGGGCAACACATTCTTGGACTAGCAACTCATTACTAGCATAGGCTTTGAGTTGTTGGATGTGCGCGCGGATACCTAGCCGCAAATTGGGAAAATTCGCCCATTCGGTCTGTCGATCGCCTAAACTAGCAAAATTATTAAATTCGGGTAGGATTGCACCGCCAAAGGTCAAGAAGCGAGTTTCTAGACACATTTGCGCAAATGCTAGATCGTGATTGACCCCTTCGGCTTTAGCTTCTTCGATATAGATCTCTGCTAAATTAGGGAATTTCTCCAACGCATCAGGATTATTTACACCCAAAAACTCATGCAAATGAGTTGCGGTAGTGTGTCCCAAATTCATAATTCGATCGAATTCATCCGCACTAAATTGGTGTTCTGAGCGGATATTATAGGTACGTCCGATCTCTGAGACAATTGAGATATTCAGATCTCGTAGTTCGATCGCTTTGAGGTAAACTACTCCTCGATACCGAATCCGGCGAATCTGGGGATTGAGCGCGAGATTGACCTTCAATCGATCTGCTAGATCGATCGAGATATAGACATTACCATCAATCGCGATGCCGCGTTCCGGATATGGCTCATCATTAACTTTGAGATGGACTGGTACCGTGTGATTATTACTAGTGGCTTGCATCTGCACATCCCGACTCCAAGTGACCAAGCCATCTGCAATCCCTAGAGCAATTTCTCGCCGATAAGCTTGGATCTTTAATCGATCGTCACTGTCTAGCTTAAATCCAATTTCCATCAACAGCGACGGAATCGACAAGCGGCGGCAAAAGGCTAAACTTCCCGTACCTGTCGCTGTATCAGGCTTTGCTCCACGACTAGGCAAATCTGGTACGCGACTAGAAAAAGCCAGTAAAATCATCTGAGCATGATTTTTACGTTCGCCATTTTTGGCAATATAAAAAGTACTCACTCCTTTCGTTTGAGAATGAGCGTAAGCATCAGCATGAATACCCAGAGCGATATCCCCTGGTTTTGCCCGCTTATCAATCCAGTCAATACTGAGCCTAGGATTGTCAGAGTCAGGTACTGCGATCACTTCAAAGCTCCGGTTCCGCAGTTCTGGGACGATTAAATCGCGTAGAAACACCATTTCTTTGGCTTCATTTGGCGCACTACCAATTGTTTCTGGATCCGCAGCAGCACCTTCATAGCCACCGTAGATTGCACAGACAAAAATCCTTCCCATGAAAATTGTTCTCCTTGCCAGTTAATAGTAAAGTATCTCAGTTACGAAGTATATATATGTTAATCTATCTAAAAATTATGAATATTAATTGGCTGTTAATTATGGTTTAGTGATTACTTTATTCTTTTACCTATACTAATCTGAGTGTCCAGTTCTTAAAATAGCTACTATGCTAGGAATAATTGCTCAGTATCGGCTATTGAAGATCGTAACTTACTAGGTGATCGATCGCCTTGGGACATTTGGCTGTTTGCCTTACTCATTCAGCTTTCCGGCTGAATCAAAGTTTGTTTTCTTAATTTTCTCAGCTATTTGTCGCGCCCATTTTACTTTATTACGGAGAATTATGTGTAAGCTTTCTTAAAGTTTCGATCATCATCTGAACGTTAACATCAAAAATACGTTCAATCGCTGATTCTGTAAGCAAAGAATAATTTTTAGACTGTTAGCTCGGTTGTCATGATACTGTAAATTAATTGCGATCGGCTGCACATAACATCTAGTTATCCCTCCTTTAACCTCATGTCACCAAAATTTGTCCCTGTAATTCTTGCTGGTGGTAAAGGTGAACGTTTTTGGCCACTCAGTCGGAAACATCGTCCTAAACAGTTTCTCTGTCTCGATGGTAGTGGCGAAAGTTTGATGCAGGCCACCGCTAATCGACTACTGCCAATTGTAGGCAATTGGGATGATATTTGGGTAATCACGTCGGGAATGTTAGCAGCGGGGGTTCAAGAGCAATTACCCAGCCTTCCAGTCGCTAATTTACTAGTCGAACCAGAGGGACGAGACACGGCTGCGGCTGTTGCTTGGACTAGTTTGGAAGTCGCCAAGCGATATGGGGAAGATGTAGTAATTGGTTTTTTCCCTGCCGATGCTTGGATCGGTGATATTCAGGCTTTTGCAAATACGCTTAATTCGGCGGTAGAATTGGCTCATACTCAAAGTGCGATCGTGACGTTGGGCATTACACCAACTTTTCCTTCGACTGGTTACGGCTATATTCAACAGGGAGCATCTAGCAGCGAGTACCAGGGTCTAAAAACTTATCAAACCCTTCGATTCACTGAGAAACCTGATTTAGCAACCGCCAAAGATTTTATTGCTAGTGGTGACTACACCTGGAATAGCGGCATTTTCATTTTTAAGGCCAAAACTGCGATCTCCGAACTCCAGATTTATGCACCAGAACTGATGCAGCTACTTACCGAGAAAGGTGTCAGTATTTACCCTACTTTACCTAAGATCAGCATCGATTACGCCTTGATGGAGAAAACCAAATTAACTCATGTAATTCCAGCGGACTTTGGGTGGGATGATTTGGGTGATTGGAATGCGATCGAGCGACTGATGAAAGGGGATAGTATTAATGTTGAACTAGCTAAGCATGTCTGTATCGATACCCAAGGATCGGTTCTATATGCTAGCAATCCTGATGAAGTAGTAGTAACAATCGGATTGGAAGATGTGGTAATTGTCCGCGATGGAGATGTCACCCTCATTGTCGCCAAACATCGCACCCAGGAAATCAAACAGATAGTGAACCAAATTAAGGAAAATAAAGAACTCGATCGATTACTCTAGTTTAACCAGTAGGATCGTATTTATAGAGATCATGATCGATCAAGCTATGATGCGGTACCTTTGAATAGTCCTTGGGGACGGAAGAGTAGAGTTAACACCATCAGAATAAGCGCGATCGCTAGTTTATACTGAGAGCCGACAATTGGAACTGAAACTTCTTGAGCAATTCCAATAATAAACGCTCCAGCGATTGCCCCGTAAGGATTACCAATTCCTCCCAACGTCACCGCTGCAAACATCGGCATAATTAGAAACCAACCCATATCTGGACGAACATTTGTAACTAGCCCATACATTTGACCACCTAATCCTGTCAAGCTAGCAGAAATAATCCATGTCCACAGTACAACCTGTTCAACATTAATCCCTGTCACACGGGCGAGATCGATATCATCAGCTACTGCCCGCATTGCCTTGCCAATTTTGGTATTTTGTAAGAGAAAATGTAATCCGGCAATCGCAACTATTGCTAAACCTAATACAACTAAATTATAGAACTTAATTTTAATCCCAAATAGATCGATCGCCTCACTCACCGGCAAATTATAACGCTTTGCCTCACTACCCCAGATTAGCAAAATTCCATTCCGCAAAAATAATGCTAACCCAATAGAAATAATTACTAGCGTAGTTGATGTTGCCCGAACACGTCGCATTCGTTTCCACAAAATTGTTTCAGATAGTAGCGCAACTCCTACCGTCGCAATAATCCCTAGCAGCATCGAGATCCAGATATTATTAAACACCGGAATCGGACTCGTATTCAGCATCCAAGCGACAAATGCTCCTAAAGTCATCAAATCCCCATGTGCAAAGTTTGACAGACGCAAAATGCCATATGTTAGAGTCAAACCAACCGCACCCAGTGCAATAATACTACCCAGTGCAATGCCATTTACAATTAATTGGAGATCCATATTCTATTTAATATCGCTGAAAAGATTTTACAGCAAGTTGGTCTAGAAGCCAGCAAATCACTTTGCCTCTTGCAGAGAATCCAGGGCAACCGCACAATAAATCCTACGAACTAGAATGTGACTTGGCTCGATGAAAGAGTAGGATGAAAAAAAGAAGACCCAATTATTGATTGGGTCTTCTTTTTGGAAATATTAAGCTTGGCATCGAGCTATTTTGACAGGGGGCAACCCCCCAACTATCGTCGCCGCAACAGCGTTTCACCTCCGAGTTCGGGAAGGGATCGGTGTGGTTCCACTGTGCCATAGACACCAAGCAGGTGTGCTTGCACACACCTTGAAGACTGCATAGTAATCAACAATATTTAAGATCGAATAATAGATGATGAGGTCAAGCCCTCGGTCTGTTAGTACTCCTCGACTGCACTCATTACTGAGCTTCCATCTAGAGCCTATTAACGGGTGTTCTGCCCGTGACCTTACCTACTTATGTAGTGAGAGTACTCATCTTGAGGTGGGCTTCCCACTTAGATGCTTTCAGCGGTTATCCACTCCGCACATAGCTACCCTGCGTTTACCGTTGGCACGATA
>JANYIT010000061.1 GCA_025358725.1 Chamaesiphon sp. GL140_3_metabinner_129_sub | reverse complement strand
AATCATGAAAACTGGACGCACGATTGTCGAACTAGCTCAAGAACTATTAGACCAGCAGGAAACCAAACGAGATTTCCATGCCAGCACCAAAAGTTTGACAATGGTGCCTAGTGGAAAATTTCAATTAGAAACAACCAGCGGTTTAGAATTAATGCCAGCTACTAGTTATGCTCATGCACAGATGGCATCTAAGCTCAGTATTCCCAAGATCTACTACGATCGGATGATGAAGCAGTCCCCAGATCTTTTGGCAGAAAATGTTAACCATTGGTTGGGCGAACGGCAAGACGAAACAGGTCTAATCCGTACTCTACGCGGTCAAATGCGGGCATTTTTGAGTAGTCGATATCGGATTGTCGATCATCATGAAATCCTCGCAATGGTACTACCAGAACTAAGTGAGATGGGTAGTGGTATTAAAATTGCAAGTTGCCAAGTAACCGACGAAAGAATGTATCTCAAGGTCATCAACACGGATATCGAAGCGGCAATTGCTGTCGGCGATCCAGTTCAAGCTGGCTTTATTTTGAGTAATGGTGAAATTGGGAATAGTTCGATTTCTGTTGAACCATTTATCATGAGACTTGTATGTACTAATGGTCTAATTCTCAAAGATAAGAAGCAACGCAAAAATCATGCCGGACGTAGTGCTGAAAATAGCGATTTATATGCCATTGATACTATTCAAGCGATTGATGATGCTTTCAAGCTAAAAGTTCGTGACTTAGTGCGAAATGCAATTAGTATCTCCACCTTCCAGGAAGCTGTTGCAGACATGCAAGGAGCCAAATCTAACCCGATTACTGGTAGTCCGGTTAAGGCGGTTGAAGTGACTGCTAAATCAATTGGACTTAGTGAAAATGAATCTGGTTTAGTACTAAAACATTTAATCGATGCTGGCGACCTTTCCCAGTTTGGAATGCTCAATGCTGTCACTCGTACTGCTGAAGATATCGAGAGTTACGATCGCGCTACAGAAGTCGAGCGGCTTGGCTCCAACATTCTATATTTACCAACCACCACTTGGCGAGAAATTGCTACTGCAAACAGTTAATTAATATTACCACTTGCCCCAGCAATTCACTGGGGCATTCTCGATTTAACTACTCACACCAAAGAATTAATCATGACATCATTATTAGATTTAGAATTAAGCCGCGACGATCTAGTCGAACAAATTATGACTTTCATTGAGGAGGAAGAAGTAGAGGGTAAAACTGATACTATCGCCTTAATTAATAGCTTCGATGAGTTAGAGGCGCAAATTGCCACTAAGGTAGATGCTATTGCTGCGGTAGTTGCAGCCAAAGAGGGGGAAATTGCTTATCTCCGAAAACGCCGCGACAACTTCAATAGTCAAATTGAAGTCAGGGAAAATGCCTTGTCAAACTTCAAAACTTACCTCAAGAAAATCTTAGAGAATCGTGCTGACTCGACTATTAAAGGTCGAGAAGCGACTATCAAACTTGTCAAAAATGGTGGGAAACAACCGCTATGGACTAATGGAAATATTGCCGCGAAAGATTTTCCAGTAAATCTGGTTACAGTACAAACTAGTTATAAAGTTTGTACCGAGACAATTCGCCAACAGTTTGCGGAGTCTGGTGCAGAGGAATTAGTGGTTGATGGAGAAGTTTTAGCCAAGCTTCAGCCCAGAGGAACTCATCTCAGAATCGGTTAATCGATTACAAACATTACTTTAAGGATATCCCATGTTAACTAGAATAATTGCTGCTCGTAAACACTTTATTTGTTTACTGAATGGAGAATTTGAGAACAGACGATTTTCTATTGGTGAGGCATTAATAGAAGTTTATTTTGAATTCTTTACCTAAATTGATGCTGTCACCTTTAAGATCTCAAGCTCTTGAGATTCCAGATTGTTGACAAGAGTAAAACTTTATACCCAGAGCCAGCGATCGATTGCTGGCTTTTTTGTATCTATTTATATCTATGAGTCGAAAAAAACATCGTTGTCAGGGACAAATTAGCCTGTTTCCAACTCCATCCTTGCCCGAACGCAGCATTCTAGAACAATGCCTCTACCAGTCCTTACATAGCACGGCAGGAGCCGAAGAGAGATGGAAGAAAATCAGAGCATTGCAACCCACTGATGCCGACGTAAAACGTGCAATTGCCTATGAATTTGGCATTTATGGCGGCAGTACTTCTCCCCAGATGCACGCTCATGCAGGTGGAGCGAATCCAAAGTTTTGGATGAACGATGTAAATCTATGCAATCCACCGACTTTAACGGGGCAAGCACTTATCGATTTAGTCAGAGAAATCCTGGATTTATAAGAGATAAAAACATGAAAAAAGATATCGACTGGCAAGTTTGTCGAGGCTTACTAACACGTTGTTATCGCAATTTGAATACAGGCTTGATGAGTTTAACTCAGCAGATCGATAAGTCTTGGATTGTGGTCGGACATACTGACAATTTAGTGATTAGACATCCTAAATTATATGTTTCTCAACGCGGTAGACAGCGGGTGTTGAAAGATGGGCATAAGAACGTCCACGCTTACGCACAGGGCATGTTAGAAGATTTATCTTTGTCCAGTCTACCCCGATTAAAAGAGATCTATTACTGCCCATACTCTCAGTCTTATTTCTCGTGGAAAGAAACTGGCGAACAGATTGCTAGTGCCGATCTATTAGTTGTAATTGACAATCAAGTTCTCTGCTCGATCGATACTCAACAACCTCAACTCACACTGTTTTAGTAATCAAACATTAATTTTTTCTGCCAGCAATTTCTAATTGCTGGCTTTTTTTGTACTCATTTATTGCCAAATTATAATGATCGTTCAAACTCAGACTCAAACCCAAGTAGCTGTCACCGAATTAGCCGCTAAATTAACCGCTGGTGACAGATTGATTCAAGATGTTGTCATCGAATTGATGAGCGATATCTTTGGTGGTGGCGCAGCAATGGGACGCTGGAATTGGAAACAAGCTACGGATTTAATTGAAGCCGCAATGGTAAGTTCGATCCTCACTGGCAGTTTTGCCACGATTGAGGATTTCATCGATCTTCAGGCTCTAGTTCCGCACCATCAGATTCGCTCGGAGGAACAGATCCAGTTGCAACAGTTCTCGACTCCCCTCTCACTCGCCTGGATTGTCGCGCGACTGGCTCAAATTAAGGAAAGCGACATACTGCACGAACCCAGTGCGGGAACGGGGATTCTGGTGGCGGCGACAATTAGCCGACTTAATGGCGCATTCCCACACAAAATTATCCTCAACGAGATTTCTAAGTCGCGGAATGCCTTACTCCACGAGCTATTCCCTACCTGTGGCTCGATTTATTCTGTGGATGCCGAGCATCTCAACGATGTGCTGCCCCAAGGAGAGCAGCCAACCCTAATTGTGATGAATCCCCCCTTTAGTGCCTCCGTCGGCAGAAGTAAGCGCAATCCCGACGCTTGCCTCAAACATCTGAGATCGGCTCTATTGAGACTGCAACCCAATGGCAGACTGGTGGCAATTGTCGCTCATTGGCTCTCCCCTGAAAAGTATCCCGAATACTTTGCCAGCCTCCCCGCTCAATTACAACTGAGTCTATTTGTGGATGGCAGTCACTATCGCTATCACGGTACCTCGATGGATGTCCGGATCTTGGTGTTCGATAAGATTACCAAGGTAGAACCGATTAAATCCATCGATCTCAAGTTCTCCGTCACTGCCAAAGAACTGGCAAGCTTGGCAACAGAAGCCACTCCGAGCCGTCAGACTGTCAA
>JANYIT010000026.1 GCA_025358725.1 Chamaesiphon sp. GL140_3_metabinner_129_sub | reverse complement strand
GCTCCGTGCTTCAGCCAAGAATTTCGCCCATCTGACAGTACTGTCCAATCCCGATCGATATGCTGATTATCTCGCGGAATTAACCAAAAATAACAGTCAAGTTTCAATCGAATTCCGTCAAGCTAGAGCATTAGAAACCTTTCAACATACCGCCGCTTACGATACCGCAATCGCGGGCTATTTGGCAGAGCAAGCTGGGGAAACTACTCCTCCTGCGCCCCCCTTTTTAAGGGGGGTTGGGGGGATTCCATTGCAATCGCTCCGCTATGGCGAAAATCCCCATCAACCAGCAGCATGGTATCAAACAGGTGCTGTGCCGACAGGTTGGGCAACTGCCAAAATCTTACAGGGCAAAGAACTCAGCTATAACAATCTGGTCGATTTAGAAGCCGCACGGCGGATTATTGCCGAGTTTGGCGATACTCCCGCAGCGACAATTATCAAACATAATAATCCTTGTGGAACAGCATTAGGCGATACTCTGCTCGAAGCATACGATCGAGCTTATAATGCCGATTCTACCTCAGCCTTTGGCGGAATTGTCGCGGTAAATCGTCCACTTGATGCCGATACTGCATTATCGATGAGCAAAACATTCCTCGAATGTATCGTCGCACCGGAATGCACCCCCGAAGCCGCAGCAATCTTTGCTACTAAAAAAAATCTTCGCGTTTTAACATTGGCAGATTTCGCGACAGGCACCAAAGATAATGTCAAAATTATCGCAGGTGGACTATTAGTGCAAACCGCTGACGAATCGATCGAATCTACCACTGATTGGCAAGTAGTCACCACCAAACAACCAACAGAATTAGAGTTACAAGAACTTCTATTCGCTTGGAAAGTCTGCAAACACGTCAAATCCAACGCGATCGTCGTCACCAAAAATCGCGCTACGATTGGCGTAGGTGCTGGACAAATGAACCGCGTCGGCTCCGCCAAAATCGCCCTTGAACAAGCCGGAAGCCAATCTCAAGGTGCAATTCTTGCCAGCGATGGTTTTTTCCCCTTCGATGACTCTGTGAAGACAGCAGCCGCCGCCGGAATTACGGCGATCGTTCAACCTGGTGGTAGTATGCGAGATAACGACTCGATCGCCGCTGCCAACGAATTAGGGCTAGTAATGGTATTTACAGGTGTTCGTCACTTCTTGCACTAAAGAGACATTCGACATCGAGAGTAAGATGACTCACACGTTACACCCATATCTAAAATATGATGACTGTCACAACCCGTGGGTACTCATGAAGGGTACCCCTACAATTAGTCTGTAGGGGTACCCTAAGATCTATGCTATTACTCTGCTGAACTCCCAACTCCCATCTCCCAGAATTCGTGGAACTCAAAAACGTCATCATCGTTCATAAAGCCGGAGATCGTAGCAGCAAAAGCCTAGCTGCAAAATGTGCCAAACAACTCGAACAAATGGGTTGCGATGTGATGATGGGGCCGAGCGGAGCCAAAGACAATCCCTATCCCGTCTTTTTGGCCTCTACCAACCAGCAAATCGATCTAGCGATCGTTTTAGGTGGCGATGGTACCGCACTCACCGCTGCAAGGCATTTATCCCCCGATGGTATCCCAATTTTAGCCATCAATGCCGGGGGGCATTTAGGATTTCTGACCGAACCATTAGAGCTATTTAATACTGAATCACTAATCGATGGTGAGCTAGTCTGGGAGCGGCTGTTGCAGGATCGATACGCGATCGAGCGGCGGATGATGCTCCAGGCACATATTTATAACGGAGATGATCGCAACACCGAACCCGACAGCGAAAAATTCCTCGCGCTCAATGATATGTGTATTAAGCCCGCAGCGGCCGATCGAATGATTACTTCGATCCTAGAAATGGAAATCGATGGCGAGATTGTCGATCAATATCAGGGCGATGGTTTACTCGTCTCCACTCCCACCGGGTCCACTTGCTACAACGTCTCTGCAAATGGCCCGATCGTCCATTCTGGCATGGCAGCAATTACCATTGCGCCAATTTGTCCGCTGAGTCTTTCTAGTCGCCCGATTGTGATTCCCCCAGGTTCCACTGTCAGCATTTGGCCATTAGGTGATTATGAACTCAACACGAAGCTGTGGACAGATGGTGTGCTGGGTACCTCAATTTGGCCAGGACAGCGAGTAGATGTTCAAATGGCGAACTGTCAAGCAAAGTTCATCATTCTCCGCGACAACTATTCTTATTACCAAACTCTTCGCGAAAAACTGCTGTGGGCAGGTTCACGAATTCGCTACGATCACCACCATACAAGGAATTAGGTGAAAGTTGAAAGTTGAAAGTTGAAAGTTAAATCCTTCCCAACTCCCATCTCCCATCTCCCATCTCCCATCTCCCATCTCCCATCGCCAAATAAAACAAAAATACTATTTATTTTGTAAATATTACAAATTTCAGCAAATTAACGCACGATTGTCACGACAAATTGGGTGGGCAAAGTGAAACTAAACAGTTAGACTATGGATCGAGAGCGATAAATTATTGATCATGGTTCTCGTTCTAATGAAAAATAGGTAACTTTACTTATGAGAGTGAAGTTTAAATAAATTGATATTTTAATTAACAATCGAAACTGGCAGAAATTTTAATAAGAGCTACAATCAAAAGGGTTTTCCTAAATCACGGATACTCTGTCGATCGAAGACTGTTAATTATCGGCTGTTCAAGATTAACATTTCAAATTGAGTAACTGCTGGTGATACCCTTTCTCCAGCAGCCATGTTGATGAGCAAAATTGTTAAAGATATGGAAGCAACAAAACTATTTCTTGCTGGAATATAGTAGTTACATTAGTTCATTGTTACAGATAGGAGTAAGAGGACCCACACATGACCCAGGCTAAAGACATGCTCGCAACCTTAACGACTAAAGACTCCGACAGCGAGTTAGAAATAATGCTCGACGACGAAGCTGATACTGAAGACTTTACGGCTGAATCTGACGGTGAATCTGATGTCGAAGACGAGGATGGTAAGCTGGGGAAGGTCAAAGCCTCCCGCCGTCGCGTTCAAACCAAGAAAAAACAATTTACAGAAGATTCGATTCGACTATATCTACAAGAAATTGGTCGAATTCGGCTGCTCCGTGCTGATGAAGAAATTGAGTTAGCACGGAAGATTGCTGATTTACTCGAATTGGAGCGAATGCGTGAAAAGCTACTCAATGAATTGGATCGCGAACCCCATGATCGAGAGTGGGCAGAGGTTGCAGCGATGCCGCTCAATCAGTTTCGCCATCGGTTATTTTTAGGACGACGCGCCAAGGATAAAATGGTGCAATCGAACCTGAGACTAGTAGTTTCGATCGCCAAAAAATACATGAATCGCGGTCTTTCTTTCCAAGATCTGATTCAGGAAGGCAGTCTAGGTTTGATCCGCGCTGCTGAGAAATTTGACCATGAGAAAGGTTATAAATTCTCTACATATGCCACCTGGTGGATTCGTCAAGCAATCACTCGCGCCATCGCCGATCAATCGCGGACAATTCGGCTCCCTGTCCACTTGTACGAAACTATTTCTCGAATCAAAAAGACGACTAAATTACTCTCTCAAGAAATGGGACGCAAGCCCACTGAGGAAGAAATTGCTACTCGCATGGAAATGACGATCGAAAAACTCCGCTTTATCGCTAAATCTGCACAGTTACCGATCTCGCTGGAAACGCCAATTGGGAAGGAAGAAGATTCTAGGCTTGGTGACTTTATTGAAGCAGATGGCGAAATGCCCGAAGATCAAGTATCCAAAAGTTTGCTGCGTGAAGATTTAGAAGGGGTACTCGATACATTAAGCCCTCGCGAACGTGATGTTTTACGACTACGTTACGGTTTAGATGATGGACGGATGAAGACTTTAGAAGAAATCGGTCAGATCTTCAATGTCACCCGCGAACGAATCCGCCAAATTGAAGCCAAAGCTTTACGGAAACTACGCCATCCAAATCGCAATAGTATTCTCAAAGAATATATTCGCTAAATTAGCTAGCGATGCACCTGAAATTCTCGCAAGTGTAAGTCAAAACTCACCATTCTTAAGAATGGTGAGTTTTGACTTACACTGAAACGATCATCGTCGAG
>JANYIT010000023.1 GCA_025358725.1 Chamaesiphon sp. GL140_3_metabinner_129_sub | reverse complement strand
TTGTTGAAGTAACAGCACCATTGCCATTGGCAGCACCAGTCCCGCCCAGATCCAGCCAGTTAGTAGCTCCATCATCTTTGGCAATCCGCAGCGATGCGGCATCCGTTACTCCATCGGCCCCATCATAGCCAAGTGTAATCACGGCGTTGCTTACCGGCTGTGAACCCAGGTTCAATATATTGAAATAGCTTTTGTTACTCACTGCATTCAGGGTGCCCGGCAAAGTTCGGTTAACCGGCGCCGCATTAAATACCTGCGCCTGGTAAACAGAACTGCCCGCTGATAAATGCGTAACCGCCAGTACCACCGGCCGGTATACCGTTGCACCCACCGGGAAAGATAAGGTACTCTGTCCCGCTGTATTGGTGCTGGCCCGTACAGGCCCTTCTACAAAACTTGCTGAACCTGCTCCCTGTACCACTGATCCTATGGCAAGATTCAGTATGGCATTATTACCCATCAGCAGCCGGCCGCTTTGCAGATCTAGTTTTTTATTAACAGTTAGTAAAGTGGCGCTATTGGATGCACTAATGCTGGTGGCACCTGCGCCATTTTTTATGCTGAACGAATCTACTGCCAGTGAATTGGCCATTGTAATTGATACAGAAGGATTGCTGATAAGGAGCGAAGAAAAATTACCGCCCGCCGCAATGTTCTGTGCTGCTGTTCCGGAAATATTGGTGGGTACAAATACATTGCTGTTTACAGAAGCGCTGTTATCAAGCGAACCGGTTACTGCCAGGCTTCCGGTGCCGGTAATGCTGCCGGCAACGCCAATCATCAGTGTGCCATCTGACTGCAGATCTATACCAGTACCGTCATTGAGTATTAGAGCTGCATTTACATTCAAAGCAGCACCTGGTTTTATCCAGAGCTGGTCGAGCAGCGCCGCTGTATTGATACTAACGGTATGGCCTGGTTGAATAAGAATACTGTCATCATATACATGCGGAACGGTGGTGGCATTTACAAAACCACTGCCCGATTTCACTTCCCATACAGAAGCATCACTTACGTTGCCGGAGGCCCTGCTGCGGTAAACCGTTGGTTGGTAACAAAGAATGGTGCCGGCCCAGCCCGCTGCGTTACTGCTGCTGTTGCTGGCAAAGCGGATGGTGAGCATGCCGGATGTGCCGGTATAGGTTACGGGCATGGCCGGTGTGCCGCTGAGCGTGGCCAGTACCGGTGATGATGCATCCGGGCCGTCGTACACCGTAAGCACATCTGCGATTGCTTCTGTAGCAAATGAGGTGAAGGTTAATTGCGGTAAGTTACCTGCAGTAGCAGTTGTAATGGTTTTGGTAAATGATTCATTATCGCTGTAATTACCGGAGGCGCCGCCGCTGTCATAAAAATAACTGGCGCAAAGCGTGGCAGGTGTATTGTTGTTTAATAATAACGAACATGTTTTTACGGTAAAAGGCGCAGATAAACTATCACAGGAACCATTTACGATGTGTACCGTGTAAGCACCTCCGGTATTGACTGTGTAAACGCTGTCTGTGGCACCGGCCAGCGGCGATCCATTCAGGTACCACTGGTAGGTATAACCGCTGTTGGCGGCTGTTTTCAGCTGCACGGTTTCACCAACGCAGATACTGTCTGTTGCAGCGGTGATAACTGCAGGTGGTGGTATGCTCACATGCACAGTAACCTGGCTGCTGGCAGTATTGCCACACATATCGGTTACGTTCAGTGTATAAGTGGTGGTAGCTAATGGCATCGCAACCGGTACAGACACATTGCTGCGGTTTAAACCTGTTGCAGGTGACCAGTTGTATTGATAACCGGGTCCGGCAATGGCGGTAGCATCTATTTCAGACAGCCCGCCAATGGTGCCAATGACAGATGAAATACCTGTTGTTGTATTCACGGTTCTGAGATCGCCCACAAAATTCTGGTATTGAATAATGGTAGTAAGGTATAGGCTGTCGGTTACCGGATCGAAGTCTGCATCCTGCTGGTAAATAACGTCGGCGCCTACAGGGCTGGGCAGTGCGGTAGCAGCACCTGTAAGTTTATTCACTTTGTACACATAGTTGTTGTCGGACATAATAAACATATTACCGTTGTTGCTGACAGCTACCCATTCGGTGAGG
>JANYIT010000007.1 GCA_025358725.1 Chamaesiphon sp. GL140_3_metabinner_129_sub | reverse complement strand
AAGACCCGTTCAAAATTTCCAGCGAAAAAACCTTTTCATCCTGGTACGGGAACTCAGCACCCACACCTTAGTTTCTCTATTGCTAGCACTGCTTAGAGCTTAACCGAGAAGTATTGGGTTCCATGTCGCGCAATTTTCCATCAATTAGCTCGTAGCGAGGATTGTCGCCATATTGGACAATAAATTCATCAAAGGTGAGAACTTTAGTGGTTGTATAGGTCATAGAGTATTCACACCTATTTCTTATCTTCAAAGTTTAACAGCTACTCGATCTTTTCTACTTTTCTGTTCCCGTCTCTACAGCTTTAAAATCGTCCGAGCATTAGTCAAGATTTCGACCTAAATACTCTCCTTGCAACCAACGCCTGACAACATTTGGAACGGCAATGCTAGCCTGTTCGCGCCAACAGTTATAGCCAAAAGGCTTTTTGTCAATTTCCAGACTGACTAAGATTTTTTCAGCATGAAATCTAGCTTTTGTTAACAATGAAGCGGCTGGATAAACTGTCAGAGATGTACCGACAACTAGAACTTTACCAGCAGTTTTAATTGCTGCTTTAGCAATTTCAAAATTTTGAATTTCTTCATCAAACCAGACAATATGGGGACGTAATTGACTTCCTTGTCCGCACTTATCCCCAATCTGAATATCGTGATGGTCGATCGTATATATTAAAGAACTATCGATCGAGCTTCTGGCTTTAGTAATTTCCCCGTGAACGTGAATAATATTCGACGATCCCGCACGTTCGTGGAGATCGTCGATATTTTGGGTGATGACAGTTACTTGATATTTAGTCTCCAATTCAGCGATAGACAAATGAGCTGCATTTGGCTGTGCCGCAGCAGCCTGTCTGCGGCGTTCGTTATAAAATTGCAAAACTAGTGCTGGATTTGATGCCCAAGCACTAGGAGTAGCAACATCTTCGATCTTGTATCGATTCCACAATCCATTCCCATCGCGAAAGGTGGCTAATCCACTTTCGGCACTGATACCAGCACCTGAAAAAATTACTACTTGATTTGGATCGATCGGTTGTGACACAATTTATTGTGAGGATGCAGAGAAAATATTATCTTTTAACCACGATACCAAGTACTCGGAACTCCAGCTTTATCGATCACCACAATCTTATCTTCGGTCAATTGAGCGCGGATGCGATCGCTTGTAGCGAAATCTTTAGTTTCTCTGGCGATTTGACGTTCGGTTAGTAATGATTCAATTTCGGCATCGCTCAAACCACTTGTATGTACTTTCAATTCATCGGGATTAACTTCCAAACCTAACACTCCTGCTAATTCTATTAATGTTTGCCATTTAGCTTTGAGCAGAATTGGATCTGCTGTTTGTTCGCTGTCATGGGCGATAATATTACCGACTTTTCGCAATTCTTTGGCGAGTTCAAATACTACCACTAAACCTTCGGCAAAGTTGAAGTCATCATCTACAGCAGTCCGAAATCTGTCTACGTCATCAGCGGTAGTTGCGGCTGGTGTTGATGCAATCGAATCTAAATTATCCCAGCCTAATTTCTCGCCAAATTCATAACCGAATAACAATCCATCTTTGATTGTCTGCCAACTTTGTCCAGCGGCAGTAATCGACGCGTCGCTAAAATCCATCGGTTTGCGATATTGAGCGGTAAGCACAAATAATCGCACCGTCATCGGATCGATTTGGTGGTTATTTCCATCGCGATAATCGTCTAGTAACTTGCGGATTGTGATAAAGTTGCCCAATGATTTGGACATTTTTTCACCACTGAGCTTGACCATCCCATTGTGCATCCAGTAAGTGGATAATGGTCGATCGTGAGCGCATTCAGATTGAGCGATTTCATTTTCGTGGTGGGGGAAGACTAAATCGCCGCCGCCGCAATGGATATCGATGGTTTCGCCCAACTGGGTACGGATCATCGCAGAGCATTCTATATGCCAGCCTGGTCGTCCATTTCCCCACGGAGACTCCCAAGACGGTTCGCCTGGTTTTGCTGCCTTCCACAGTGCGAAATCGAAGGGATCTTCTTTCTTAATTTGGTCGGGATCTGCTGATTCGACTCGTTCGCCAGCACCAGCACGGAGATCATCGAGGTTGCGTTTGGAAAGTTTGCCATATTCATCATCTTTCCGCACGCGGAAGTAGACATCGCCATCTACTGAGTATGCAAATCCTTTTTGTTCGAGATCGGTAATTAAGTCTTGAATCTCTTGAATATGTTTGGTGGCGAGGGGGTAGCTATCTGCATCACGCACATTGAGGCGATGCAGATCCTCGAAATAAGCATCGGTATATTTTTCGGATACGGCTGTCATCGAACTTTGTTCGAGATCGGCACGGTTGAGGATTTTGTCGTCAATATCAGTAAAGTTTTGGACGTATTCTACCTGGTAGCCGCGCCATTGGAGATAGCGACGGACGGTATCCCACACAATATACGATCGAGCGTGACCGAGATGGCAATAGTCATATACAGTCACCCCACAGCAGTACATTTTCACCTGGTTGGGTGTCAAGGTTTGAAACGGCTCTTTGGTTCTGGTGAGGGTGTTGTATATGGTTAGGCTCATTGTGCGATTAAATTAGGGGAAATAGACGGTGGCTGAAATGGTGTTACCCCCCAACCCTCCTTGTAAAGGGGGGCTTTTGCTCCCTCCCCTTTATAAGGGGAGGGCTGGGGTGGGGTAAAGATCTACGCAGTAACTCAAACAGATCGATCGATGACAGGTAGGAACTTTAGACTCTCAAATAAAGGTTAAAATGACTAGTGACTAGTCAGAGCAGGAAAATCGCTCTACTCTAAGTTTGCCATCTATTGACTGCGAATTTCTGTATAATCCCAACTCATACTTTTATGACTTCAACTACAATCGCCCCAACTCTCGAAATCATCGATGTAGACCAGAAGCTAGTACCTGTGACGATTATCACGGGTTTTCTTGGTAGTGGGAAGACTACTCTACTTAATCATATCCTCCAAAATCAGCAGGGAATCAAAACTGCTGTTCTCGTGAATGAATTTGGCGAAATCGGTATCGACAACGATCTGATTGTCGCTACTGGCGAGGATATGGTGGAGTTAAATAATGGTTGTATTTGCTGTACGATCAATGAGGATTTGGTCAATGCGGTACATAAAGTATTGGCTCGATCGGAACAAATTGATTATTTAGTTGTTGAAACTACAGGTTTAGCTGATCCTTTGCCAGTTGCGTTAACTTTTTTGGGTACGGAGTTGCGCGATGTGACGCGGCTTGATTCGATTATTACGTTGGTTGATGCGGCCAATTTTAGTCTCGATCTTTTCAATAGTGAGGCTGCTCAAAGTCAGATCACTTATGGTGATATTATTCTATTGAATAAGACAGATCTCGTCGATGAAGCGGATGTGGATTTATTAGAAGTTCGGCTGCGGGATATGAAGGAAGGTGCCAGAATTATCCGCACGACTAAATCACAGGTTTCCTTACCAATGATTCTCAGTGTCGGCTTATTTGAGTCTGATAAATATCTGGACAATTCGGCTGAAAATGCTGACCACGAGCACTCACACGATCATCATAATCATGACCATGCAGCCGAACACGAAGATCATCGCAACTGTGACCACGACCATAATAAGTGCGAACACGATCATTCTGAACATGATCACCACGACCATTCACATCACTTAGCTAATGATGGTTTTACTTCAATGTCGTTTGTGAGCGATCGACCATTTTTATTACGAAAATTTCAGCACTTCTTAGACAATCAATTGACTGTAAATATATTTCGTGCGAAGGGGTTTTTATGGTTTGACGAAAGTGATAAATGTCATGTCTTTCATCTGTGTGGTAAACGGTTCTCGATCGATGATGAACAGTGGAAGGTGCAGCCCCAAACTAAGTTTGTAATTATCGGACAAGATCTCGATAATTACAAGATTCTCAAACAGTTGGAAAAATGTTTAACAACTGATAAGGCAACTGCTGGTAAGGGATTTGGGAAATAGTTGAGAGTTGACACGGTGGAATGTGGGTGCAGAACCCACATTTCGCAAAAAAGGTAGGGACAATTGATCAATTGTCCCTACCTTTTTTCTAATCACTAAATTTAGGTAATACCGAAAACAACGACTAAACCTAATACTGCGCCAAAGATAATCAAGGCGTAGAATTGAGCGCGTCCGGTTTCTAGATATTTCAAACCTTCACCACCGAGCAATGTAGCTAAACCAGTGAGATTCACCGCACCATCAACGACGCGATAATCTACTTCCATTACCTGACGGGCAACCCGACGTAAACCGATGACAAATACACTGTTGTAAATATCGTCGATGTACCACTTGTTGAGCGAAAGGTTGTAGAGTGCCGGAATTTTGGAAGCGATCGCGCTCGGATCGATTTTGCGGCTAAGATACATTAGCGATGCTAAAGTGATGCCGATTAAACCGATACCGACTGAGCTACCAGCCATCAGCAAGAATTCATTGAGATCGAATTCATGAGCATGTTCAGCGACATGTCCAGGTGCGGAGATGAACGCTTCAAAGTAGTTATTAAAAGGTGTTCCGACTAAACCGATGAGGGCTGAAGGTACCGCGAGAATAACTAAAGGTAAAGTCATACTCCACGGCGATTCATGAGGATTGGCGGCATGATGATGGGCGTGAGCATCGTCATGGCTATCGTGAGCATCGTGAGCGTCTACACCACTGGGACGAGCTGCTGCGAGTAATTGCTGTTGAATTTTTTTATCATTGCCTCGGAAACTGCCCTCAAAGGTCGAGAAATACATGCGGAACATGTAAAACGCAGTTATCCCTGCGGTAGCAAAACCAACCACCCAGAGCAGCGGATTTGAGGCATAGGTAGCACCGAGAATTTCGTCTTTTGACCAAAATCCGGCGAAGGGGGGAATTCCGGAAATTGCGAGGGTTCCGACAAAGAAGGTACCAGCGGTGATGGGCATATGTTTGCGGAGTCCACCCATCAGGCGCATGTCTTGGGCGAGGACGGGATTGTGCCCGACGACATCTTCCATGCCGTGGATGACGGAGCCAGAACCAAGGAACATCATCGCTTTGAAGTAAGCGTGAGTCATCAGGTGGAATAAGCCAGCGGAATAAGCACCGACACCCATCGCCATTACCATGTAGCCCAGTTGGGACATCGTGGAGTAGGCGAGACCTTTTTTGATATCATTTTGGGTAATCGCGATCGATGCTCCCAGAAATGCTGTAGTTGCACCTGTCCAAGCGATCGTATCCATCGCTGATGGGATATGCTCGAACACGGGATACATCCGGGCAATCAGGAATACACCTGCTGCTACCATTGTTGCAGCGTGGATGAGTGCGGAAATTGGCGTAGGGCCTTCCATTGCATCTGGAAGCCAGACGTGGAGCGGGAATTGAGCTGATTTAGCAACTGGTCCCATAAATACCAGGATTGCTAATAGTGCGGCTAAACCACCACTAATTGCGCCTGAAGCGACTAATTCTTGGAGTCTGTCGCCCATGACTTGGAAGTCAAAACTACCAGTCGCCCAGTAGAGTCCGAGCATCCCTAATAGTAAGCCAAAGTCACCGACGCGGTTGGTCACAAATGCCTTTTGACAAGCATCAGCAGCTCCCTTGCGATCGTACCAGAAACCAATCAGTAGGTACGAACACATCCCGACTAATTCCCAGAAGATATATACCTGCACAAGGTTGGGGCTAATTACTAATCCCAACATCGAGGAGCTAAATAGACTCAAATAGGCATAAAATCTGACATAGCCAGGATCGTGAGACATATACCCGTGGGTGTAGATCATCACCAACATCGCGACAGTCGTGACGATGACTAACATCAATGATGTCAGATGATCGATCGTGTAACCCATACTCAGGTGAAAACTACCCGCAGATGCCCATTCAAAGGCGTAACTATAGGTGGGATGTCCCTGAAATTGACTAGCGAGGAGGGCAAAGGATGCAACCATCGCCGCGCCCATTAAAGAAATAATCAGGACAGCATTTAGTTCGCGTAGTCCATTAGTAAATTTATTGAGCGAAATTAATCCCAATCCGACTAGCATCGCCCCAGCAAGGGGAAATACTGGAATCAACCAGGCATAATCGTATAGTGCTTCCATGTATATGTTGAAATCTAATGATTAAGGATGGATAAACTAGTTGGCATGACTGATGACTGAGGCGAATGAATACCAACATTTCACTTGGTGGCTGGTGTTAAGTCTTCACATAGTATTCCCCAGTTGACTCGTCAGCCTTAACTTAGCTAACGGTAAGTTGACATCCATGTGCTCGGACTTGCTGTAGGCAATAATACCGATACGTACCAGTGCTATCTTATCGCGATTCTCTCACGGAGAGGCTACTCGTGCTGAGCGTAGTCGTTGGCGTAGCCGCTCCGAAGGAGACAGTACGCCAACGAGACGATCTAGCCGCACATTGAGACGCTCGAATACCATTCAGTCGAAAATTCGGGGATTAAAAAGGTAGATGGATTTAGGCACCAGATGACTAGATGGTTTTTAAAAATCAAATAAAATTGAGATCGGATCTATTAATCTGCACTAATAGTTAACTCATGCAGATTCCAGAATGCACCATTGATTGGCGAATAGTCAATTCCTTTAACTCGATTTTTCACAGCCGATAATGACAGGGCATTAACTAAATAAATACAGGGTAAATTCTCTTGAGTAATTTTCTGAGTCTCAATATAAATTTGCCGACGTTTCTCTTCATTTAATTCTTGGGCAGCTTGAATATAAAGATCATCAATCTTTTTTTCCCAATCAGCAACTTGACGATCGGTGATTTGGGGCTTACCTACTTGAGGTTTGATGTTAAACAAATGAGAGCCACCATCTACAGACCAAAAATTCGCTCCATCATTTGGTTCGATCCCACCAGTAAACCCAATTAATAAACTATCCCATTGGAGCGATTCATCAATTTTAGTAATTAAGAGACTAAAAGCGATCGGTGTAAAATCAACATCAATTCCAATTAGAGCTAAATCTTGTTTAATTTGAGTACCCAATGCTTCACGAATTTTATTACCAGAATTGGTCATCAGTGTAAATCTCACTGGATTACCTCGATCGTCAACTAGCTTATTTTCTTGATTATATTTAAACCCTGCGGCTGTAAATAATTCTTTCGCTTTCTGGGGGTTGTAGTCATATCCAGGTAATCCCTGTGCGCGAGATAAATAATAGGGACTGGGGACAGAAATCGGTGAATCTTGCGGCGCACCCAAACCACGGTAGATATTATTAATCATCCGTTGTCGATTGACACCGTAGGCGATCGCCTGACGAAATTTGACATTATTAAACCATCTTGATTTAATCGGATCGACTAGCGGTTTACCATCTCTTTCACCTTGATTGAGATTGAAAGACATGAAGGTAGTTCCTGTTGATGGTCCACCATTGTAGATTTTGTAGCCACCTTTTTGTTCTTCTTTTTTGAGCAAGGAAAAGAAATCAGGGGAAACACCAAAAGAATCCAAACCACCCGATCTAAATTGCACCAGGGATGTATCTGTAGATTCGACAATTTGCCAGACTATTTTCTCAATATAAGGCTGTTGTTTACCTTGAGCATCTCTGCGCCAATAGTAGGAATTCTTTCTAAAAACTAATCGCTCTCCAGGCGTATAGGAATCTAGCACGAATGCACCATTAGAAACTAATTCACTAGGTTTAGTATTAATGCCCCAAGTACTTAGAAATAGCGGTTTACCTTTATTATCTTTTTGACTAATAGTTGGACGTAGTTTGTGAGCAGGTAAGATACTAATTCCTAGCGATCGCAGAAATGGTGCAAATGGTTCTGGCGTGGTAAACTCGATCCGACTGTCATCTACTTTTTTCACGGTAGGTAGTTTTCGAGCCTTACCAATTTTCAAAATATCTCGTGTATCTGTCGGAATTTCTTCATTGAAATAAACTTCATTAAAAGTAAATGCCACATCATCGATCGTCAATGGCGCACCATCAGACCACTTGAGATTTGGTTTGAGCTTAAAAGTAATGCTTTTGGTATCTGGCGAGATCACCCAAGATTCTGCTAGTGCTGGTTGAATTTCGCCCTTACCATTCTCCGTAATTAAACCTTCCCCAACATAACCAAAAATATTTGGTGATTCATTACTCAGGGCTGGATTAAAAGTTTTAGGATCGCTGAGAATAGCAGAAACTATTTGATTATTAGTTTGGGCGGAGGAAGAACCAATAATTTGCTGACAACTACTAATACCGATCGCGATTACTAAGACGATCGATAAGATCGACCAGCGTTGCCATTTAATAGATAACATATTTTTTAGGATCGTTGAAAATTTAAAATTATGTGAGCCTAATCAGGAATTGTTTGGATTAAGTATACCAGTCAGCACCAAAATCAACCTTGTCATTACCACGACTGCCTCAAAATCTGCTTGAATAATAAATAGCCCACACCTCACACTCATCATGCAAGTCAAAGCCGCAGTTGCTTTTCAAGCAGGTAAACCCCTCGAAATTACTACCGTCAATCTTGCCCCACCCCAAGCGGGAGAAGTATTAGTTGAAATCAAAGCCACAGGGGTTTGTCATACCGATGCTTATACTCTGTCTGGAGCCGACCCAGAAGGCTTGTTTCCAGCAATTTTAGGACATGAAGGGGCAGGGGTCGTTGTGGAAATTGGTGCAGGTGTCACCAGCCTCAAACCAGGCGATCGCGTGATTCCTTTATACGTCCCAGAGTGCCGTAATTGTAATTACTGTCTCAGCGGCAAAACCAATCTCTGTCAAGCAATTCGGCTCACTCAAGGACGCGGCGTGATGCCCGATGGGAGCAGTCGTTTTTCCTATGATGGGCAAATGTTGCACCACTATATGGGCACTTCGACATTTGCTAACTATACAGTCGTTCCGGAAATTGCTCTAGCTAAGATCCGCCCTGATGCACCATTTGAAAAGGTGTGCCTGATTGGTTGTGGTGTGACGACTGGGATTGGCGCGGTAATTAACACTGCCAAAGTCGAATATGGTGCGAATGTCGTGGTATTTGGATTAGGTGGGATTGGGTTAAATGTGATTCAAGCTGCCCGCATGGTAGGTGCAAATATGATTATCGGTGTAGATATCAATCCCGCCAAACGTCCCCTCGCTGAAAAATTGGGAATGACTCACTTTGTCAATCCCCAAGAAGTGGAAGGGGATTTAGTACCCTACTTAGTAGATTTGACTAAAGGTGGTGCTGACTATAGCTTTGAATGTATCGGCAATGTCAATCTGATGCGCCAAGCTCTAGAATGCTGTCACAAAGGTTGGGGCGTGAGCGTCATCGTTGGTGTCGCTGGAGCTGGTCAAGAAATCGCCACCAGACCCTTTCAACTAGTCACAGGCAGGGTGTGGAAGGGAACGGCTTTTGGTGGGGCTAAAGGGCGGACAGATGTCCCCAAAATCGTCGATTGGTATATGGATGGCAAGATTAATATCGATGATTTGGTAAGTGAAATTATGCCGATCGATCGAATCAATGATGCTTTTGACAAGATGCATCGCGGTGAATCAATTCGATCGGTTATTACATTTTAATGACACCTTCTCTTAGACAATACTTGCTTCCAATGCCACCACATCAGGAATCAGTAAGATATCGTGACTGCGCGCAATTAGTCCAGCGGCTTCCATTTTTGTCAGTACCCGCGTGACAGTTTCTCGCGCCAAACCACTCATACTGCTGAGTTCGCGATGTGGTAAATTCGGAATCTCGATCCCTTGAGATAC
>JANYIT010000076.1 GCA_025358725.1 Chamaesiphon sp. GL140_3_metabinner_129_sub | reverse complement strand
CTTGACTTTCTCTCTTCCTGGGGAGATTTTCTAGTGTCTTTCTTTTTGGCTACTCAAGCTCTTGTTTTTCTGTCTCTACTTTGTGTGCGATCCGACAATACGGGTGTCATCACCCGCCAACCTCATTGTCGTCTAACAATTGTTTCTTCCTCATTCCTTAAAGCAAGCTTGTAGTGTGATTGAATATACTTGGAAGAATGCACCTGATTTCAAGAATTCGATGGCATAGAAATACCTGGAGTGAGACAAATTAAATTTGTCTCACTCTATCAAATTAGAAATCGCTAAAATTTGCGATCGAATCCACCACTCTCTTCACCACTTCATCGACACCAATTGCCCCTAATTCGCCCTCAATCCGAGTGCGAATGCTAATTGTGTTGTCTTCTACCTCTTTGCCACCGATGATGCCGACGACGGGGATTTTCTCCTTCTCAGCGTTGCGAATCATCTTGCCTAACCGCTCGTTGCTCGTATCTACCTCTGCGCGAACACCGAGAGCGAGTAACTTTGCACATACTTCTTTGGCAAAGGGGATAAAGTCTTGAGCGACAGGAACTAACCGCATTTGGACTGGAGACATCCACAGCGGGAAATCACCTGCATATTCTTCAATCAAGATCCCGATTAACCGTTCGAGGGAACCGAATGGGGCGCGGTGAATCATCACTGGACGCTGGCGGCTGCTGTGTTCGTCGATGTATTCTAGTTCAAACCGTTCGGGGAGATTATAGTCTACTTGGACAGTGCCTAATTGCCACTCTCGATCAAGTGCATCACTAAAGATAAAATCAAGTTTAGGGCCATAAAAAGCTGCTTCGCCAATGCCGATGAAATGATCCATTCCCAGCTTTTCAACCGCGCGGCTAATTGCGCCTTCGGCTTTATTCCAAGCATCATCAGTACCGATATATTTATCAGAAGCTGGATCGCGGAAACTTAGCCGTGCTTTGAAATTTTTGAGGCGAAGTTTTTCAAATACCGAGAGAATTAAATCGACCACATTTAGAAACTCTTCATCCAACTGTTCGGGAGTTACAAATAGGTGAGAGTCATCGACTGTAAAGCCACGTACACGAGTTAAACCACCAAGTTCGCCAGATTGTTCGTAGCGATAAACCGTCCCAAATTCAGCATAGCGAATTGGTAAATCGCGATAAGAATGCAACTCACTTTGATAGATTTGGATGTGAAACGGACAGTTCATCGGCTTCATCACAAAGCCATTATCCGCCGCAATATCTTCGAGATTGTCCGCCATAATTGGGAACATATCTTCTTTATATTTCTGCCTGTGTCCCGACTTCATAAATAGATCGGTTTTAGCAATATGCGGCGTAACGACAGGTAAATATCCCCGCTTAGTCTGCTCTTTTTTGAGGAAGTCTTCTAAAGTAGAGCGTAAAATTGTCCCTTTGGGTGTCCACAATGGTAAACCAGGGCCGACCAATTCTGAGAAGATAAATAAGCCTAACTCCTTACCTAATTTCCGATGATCGCGGCGGAGTGCTTCTTCCTTGCGGCGTTCGTATTCGGCGAGCTGTTCGGGAGTTTCCCAGGCGGTACCGTAGATGCGCTGGAGTTGTGCCTTGGTTTCATCGCCGCGCCAATATGCACCCGCAACTGCTTCGAGTTTAAAGGCTTTGGGGTGCAAATCGCCAGTATTTTCGACATGCGGCCCCGCGCACAAATCCCACCATTTATCAGCGAGATGATAGAAGGTAATCGGTTCTTGCAATCCAGCGAGGATTTCTAATTTGTAGGGTTCATTAACGGCGGTAATTCTGGCTTCAGCTTCGGCGCGACTCAGTTCTTCTCGCACGACTGGCAATTTCTGATTGATGATTTTGATCATCTCTCGTTGAATTGACTTCAGATCCTTGTCTGTAAAGGCATCAAGGCTGTCAAAATCGTAGTAGAACCCATTTTCGATCCACGGACCGATCGTGACTAGAGCCTTGGGAAACAGCTTCTGTACCGCCATCGCCATCACATGGGAGGTGGTGTGTCTAATTTTTTTGAGGGTTTCCGATTCGCTGGTTTTGGGTAGATGGATTTTCTCTGGCTGTTCGGCGTTAGACATCGGTAGGCTGTTCCCTCGAAATTCAATATTCTGACAGTGACACAGAGATCGTGATAACTGTGAGATCTATCTGTACTCGATCTATTTTACCTGCGAATCTGTACGGATAGGATGTTTAGCAAACTTGGTACAAAGCAAGTATTACTGAAACGATCGAATTAACATGGCATCGCCGAACGAATAAAAGCGATAATAATCCTCGATCGCCGTCTGATATAAATCTAGCAATCTTTGCCTCCCAATTGCCGCACTAACTAACATCATTAAACTCGATCCTGGGAGATGGAAATTGGTAATCAATCCATCTACTACGCGCCACTGATAGCCAGGATAGATAAAGATATTGGTATTGCCGCTGTAGGGCTGCAATTTGCCTGTCTGAGCGGCGGTTTCTAGGACTCTGACTGCCGTAGTCCCGACAGCATATACTTTGCCGCCAGCGGCTTTGGTGGCTGCGATCTGGGCAATTGTTTCGGCGGAGATCTCCAACCATTCATGGTGCATCTGATGGGTGGTAATATCCTCGGCTTCGACGGGGCGAAAAGTCCCGACACCGACATGGAGGGTGACATGAGTTTGGTTGATGCCTTGGGCTGCTAGTCGAGCGAGTAATTCGGGTGTAAAATGTAGCCCAGCGGTAGGTGCGGCAACAGCTCCAGGCACTCTGGCATAGACGGTTTGGTACTGTTCGGGCGTGGAGGTACTAGCATTGATATAGGGCGGTAATGGGAGTTCCCCAAAGTCGGCGAGAACTGAAATCAATGGGATATTATTGGGTACATCAAATTGCAATAACCTCCCGCCAGTCATCTGATCTCGATCGATAATTGTCGCCGTAATCTGGGGAATCTTGCCATCAGGATCGCGAGCGGTGAAGATAATTTGAGTACCAATTTTGAGTTTGCGTCCTGGCTTGACTAGTGCTAACCAGCAATTATGTTGCTGTTCAGAAAGTAGCAATATTTCCACAGGTGCGCCTGTCGGTTTGAAACCATAAATCCGCGCTGGAATTACGCGAGTATCATTAAATACGAGTAAATCCCCAGCCATCAAAAAATCGCCAATCTCATGAAAGTGACGATGCTGGTAGCCATCACCCTGTTCGACGACTAATAATCTCGATCGATCTCTAGGTACGACTGGAGTTTGCGCGATCAGCTCATCTGGTAAGTCATAATGATAGCTGGACAATAGTTGGTCTACACTAGTATTCATCTGGGCTGGCTCGATCGAATATTTTTCCTCATTCACAATTATCAACGGTTTCATTCCCCCTTTCCCCTTTCTCTTCAAGCCTAAAACCTAAAACCTAAAGCCTAAAGCCTAAATTTTATGTCTACCGTCATTTGCCTGGGTGAAGTGCTATTCGATTTACTAGCCAACGAGAGTGGAGTCAGTAGCGAATACGTCAAATCTTGGACACCTCTACCCGGCGGCGCACCTGCAAATGTTGCTTGTGCATTGGTAAAAATGGGTGATCGATCGAGATTTATCGGCTGTGTGGGCAATGATGAAGCTGGTGCAAAATTGGCAGCCAAATTGACAACTGAAGGCGTAGATATTACCGGACTTCAATATCATCCCACCGATCCCACCCGTCAGGTACAAGTGACAAGATCGATCGATGGCGATCGATCTTTCGGCGGTTTTGGAAATATTTCAACTGATAAATTTGCCGATACTCAACTGAGTGAAATACCCAGCGAACTATTTACAGGTGCAGACTTTTTGCTCTTAGGGACGATCGCTTTAGCTTATCCCACCAGTGCTGCTAGCACTTGGAAAGCTGTGGAGTTAGCCACAGCAAAAGGGGTGAAAATATTGGTAGACATTAACTGGCGACCAGCTTTTTGGATATCACCAGAGCTAGCAATACCCACGATTCAACAATTACTAGAGCGAGCAGATTATGTCAAATTTGCACGGGAAGAAGCCGAACTAATTTATGGTGAAACATTGCCCCAATCTCTCTGCAAATATTTACCAAAAGCGGTAGGAATCTTTGTAACCGATGGCGGCAATATTTGTGAGTACTGGTTGAATGGATCAACCGGATCGCAGCCAGCTTTTACAGTCAATGCCGTAGATACGACGGGTGCTGGCGATGCGTTCGTGGCTGGATTATTGCATCAGTTAGGCACTGGCGGGAAATCTGGTGCGGAAATAGTCCGCTATGCGGCGGCTGCTGGGGCTTTGACTACTCGAAAAGCTGGCGCGATCGATTCTCAACCTACTGATGCTGAGATTATCCAGTTTTTAGGGGCATAGGTACAAAGCAGTTTTCAATTGTTCTTTGAGTATCCACAGTTAAAATATTTGAGATTTAAATAACTAACAGGTGTTAGACTGATGACTGAATAAGAGCGATCGATAATCAATTTCAGCTATGTAATGATTCGAGTCCCAATGGCAGAATCTTTGATCGCAGATCGATCGATCAATATTTTAGTGATCGAAGCAGATCCAGTGATACTTTCAGGGCTAATTACCTGTCTGAATCGGTTTCCAGATTTACAAGTATCTGCTGAAGCGGAAACTGGATCTAGTGCTTGGAAAATTTTGACAGATGCAGTGGGAAAAACGGTAGAGATCGATCTGATTTTGTTAGGATTACCATTGTCTCATTTGCCTGGAGAATTGCCGTGGCTAGAATTTTGTCAGCAGGTTAAAGCTAGTTATCCAAATCTACCGATCCTGCTATTAGTTGCACCTCAGAGTGAAGATTTGACTACCGCATTTCAACTAGAAATTGAGGGCTGCTGTCTTCGCGGTAGTTCTATTCTAGATTTAGTTAAAAGTATCCGCCAAGTCGCCACAGGGCAAGCTAGTTGGATGCCAGAAATTTTACAACAAGTAACTATCGCAACAGAAAGTCAGGTGAGTAATTCCTTAGTTAGTTTGCGAGATAGATTGCGATTAGCCAGTCTTCAACAGATTGAAACTACTTTAACAAAACTGAATGCCAACCTCAATCTAGATCGACTTTCCGCATTCGATCGATTAATTTTAACCGGACGCAAGCGCGAACTAAATACTGCTCGATGGTTAGTTAAACGGATATTTCCAGTGCAAGATTCAGTTAGCTCGACACCCTCGATCGATTCTCGCACTCCAACTGCTCTTATCGTTACAGCACCCAATCAAACTGAATCTAGTAACCTCAATCCTCTAGCACAGACATTATTTGAACGCATTGCTGCAAAATTACAATCTAATCTAAAAAATCTCACACCTATCACTCTAGAAATCGATATTCTCCGCCAGGAAAAGAAGCGAGAATTGTTTTATTTAATCTTGCAGCAGTTTGAAGGATTGCTGGATGAATTACGCTTTGCTCAAGTCACCACCGAACAATTAGCAGCTAAACAAGCGACGATCTTGCAAGACTTGTGGACATCAGTAACAACCGATTTTTTCGGAAGATATCATACTCTGTCGATCGCCGATGATCCAGGGGATAGACTAAGCCAACGCCATGTTGAAATTATTCCAATTTTGATTCAAGATGCCGCGATCGTCCAGACAGAAATTCTCGCCAAAATTCCCCAATCGATCGAGTTACTAAATTACTTACTATTTAAAACACCTTTAACGATCGATCATCATATTTGTGCAGTTGGCAGTCCCGCTGCCGAGGATCGCGCCTGTGCCCTCTTGGAAAATCTCACGATCCAGATGGCTAATGCCGTCATGCAACCTTTGCTCAATCGCTTTGGCAATTTGGAGTCGATGAAAGCTGGGTTTTACGATCGCCGATTACTCTCCAGTCGAGAGATCGAAAGATTTCGGAACGATCTATCTTGGCGGTATCGGATCGATCGATATATTGGCGAACCTCAAGCTATTTTTGAAAGTCAATATCGGTTGTTTATTTTTACAGATTATGGTATCAAACGGATGGCTATTTATGCTGATCGTCCAGCAGAATTAGCGCAACTAGCCGGAATTCCTTTAGTAGTAACTTTAGCCCTGGAGACGAGAGATGCCCTTTCACCCAGATTAAAATCAGCGACCACCTTTTTTGGTAGTAGTATCGTATATTTACTCACAGAGATTATCGGTCGGGGGATTGGCTTAATCGGTCGAGGCGTAATCAAAGGAATCGGTAATATTTGGCAAGAAAGTAATCGCAGCCGTAAGGAATAATCATGCAAAATACTCGTCTCAATACGCTAATTACTCGCATCGCTCAACAGTTCATTCAGTGGGCTGAAAATCCCTGGCGGCGACTATCATTAATAATTATCAGTTTGTTATTTGGTAATTTTCTTGCTTCGGCGATCGCCACATCTACCGGACAGAGAACCGATTTGGACATTGTGATTTCACTGATTTTATTGCTAATCACCGAATCGATCGCTTGGCTCACTTATGGCACTACTTTTGGTCGGTATCAACTTAGCGAACGCAATTCAATTTTAGGTCAACGCCCGATTTGGATTGCTATTTTAAATAGTCTTAAATTAGGCTTGATCTATGGTTTATTTGTCGAAGCATTTAAGTTGGGCAGTTAAATTAGTTGAAAGTTGAAAGTTGAAAGCTTGCACTGTGGGCAATACGTAGCTGAAGTGTTGAAAGTTATCCAAATGACAGGGCGAGTTTATCCAATTCAATGTTGCTGATCCTAAAAATTCATCAACAAAACCCGCCCACCCTCACCGTAAGTCCAAGAGGATCGTAAAATAGATTAGCGAAGTAATTTAGATAGAGTAAAAACGGTGCTGGACATTAGACAGATTCGAGAAAATCCAGAATTAGTACAGACAAAACTAGATCTCAGAGGAGCGGGTGCCTACGACATCCAACCCATTCTCGCTCTGGATAAACAACAGCGTGAGTTAGAATCTACTCGCAGTCAACTTCAAGCGCGAAGTAATGAAATCGGTAAGCTGGTTGGCGAGAAAATGAGATCGGGAACTGCCCCCAATGCGCCAGAGATTCAAACCCTCAAAGACGAGGGCAATATCGTCAAAGCTCAATTAAACGAATTGGAGCCAGCCGAGCGAGAACTCAAAGCCCAAATTATTACCCTGATTCTACAACTACCCAACCTCCCCAGCGATACTACCCCAATTGGTAAAACTGAGGATGAGAATATCGAACTCCGTAAATGGGGTGATGAATATATCCCCACCAATCCCCAAATTTTGCCCCACTGGGAAATTGGCGAGAAATTAGGCATCTTAAATTTTGAGAGTAGTGCAAAAATTGCCCAGAGTCGGTTTGTCACCCTCATCGGTGTGGGTGCGGCTCTAGAACGCGCCTTGATTAGCTTCATGCTCGATCGACAGATTGCGGCGGGCTATACTGAAATTAGCCCCCCAATTCTCGTCAATACCGCTTCCATGACGGCAACTGGGCAACTTCCCAAGTTTGCCGAAGACGGCTTCAAATGTGCCGAAGACGACTTGTGGTTGATTCCCACTGCTGAAGTTCCCGTTACCAATCTCTATCGAGAACAGATTCTCAATAGCGAACAACTCCCGATCCATCACTGTGCCTACACCCCCTGTTTTCGCCGCGAAGCTGGCAGCGCGGGGCGCGATACACGCGGTTTGATCCGGCTTCATCAATTCAATAAAATCGAGCTAGTCAAATTCGTTCATCCCGACACCTCCGAACAGGAACACGAAGCCCTCGTACAGAATGCAGAAGCTATCCTCCAGGCTCTAAAATTACCTTATCGAGTATTAGAACTCTGTACCGGAGATATTGGCTTCAGCGCGGCAAAATGCTATGACTTAGAAGTCTGGTTGCCTTCTGCTGGTAAATATCGGGAAATTTCCAGTTGTTCCAATTTCAAAGATTTCCAAGCTCGTCGTGGTGATATCCGCTTTAAAGAAACGGGTAAAAAAGGCACCCAATTCATCCATACTCTCAATGGTTCTGGATTAGCTGTCGGTAGAACGATGGCAGCGATTTTAGAAAATTATCAGCAACCAGATGGGACAATTCAAGTACCAGAAGTATTGCAATCTTATCTAGGTAGAGCTGTTTTATAATCATCGCAACTGCCAAGCTAGTCAGAAAGATACCCGACTTCTTGAAGAAGTCGGGTATCTGCTAAATTCTTAATTTAATAAACTCAACTTATTTAATCTCTAGATCCAACTAATCTTTCTAACCATAATAAAATCACCCAAACGATCGGGACTGTGGCAGCTAAACCGAGCCAGAAGTTATGGACAAATTGGGAAGATTGATCGAGTGCCCAACCACCTAATGGCGGTCCAATAGCGTATCCTGCCGCCCAACAAAGCGAATTAATCGAGGTATAAACACCACGGAAGGAAGATGGTGCGAGATCGGCAATTAAAGCGGAAGCAGTTGGTGTATAAGCAACGATCGCGAGTGCAAATAATCCTAAGCCTAAACTTGCCCATAGCAGTTGATAACTATCAGTTGTGCCAGTAACAGTGATACAAACAAAACCGATTATCCAAAAGCCACCAGAAATCATTAACGATCGAGCATGAGTTAATCGACGCAATAATTTGAGGATCGGCAGTTGGCAGGCAATCGTCATCAGTAAATGCCCTGTAAATAGGGTACTAATTACTTGAGGATTGAAACCACGGGCACCAGCTTGGGGGACAAAACTACTGAAATATAGTGGTAACGTACTTTGAATTTGAGAAATATAAACCGTTAAAATAATATTAACGATGACGTAGACTAATAAGCGTCGATCGCGCAATGCTGTTGCATAGCCATTGATAAATTTAATCGGTTTTTCCGCCGATTTTAATGTCTCTTTAATCCCCAAGGCGATCGTCAGAAATAAACAGCAAAAAGAAATGCCATCGACGATAAATAGATTGCGATATGCTCCGGTAGAACTAATCAATAGCCCCCCAGCAATAATCCCTAAACCCATGCCCAAATTATCTGCCAAGCGGGTAATTGCATAAGCAAACCTCCGTTCTTCACCAATGGTAAGATCCGCAACGATCGCTTCATTAGCAGGCCAATACAAACCCAAGCCCAAACCTTGGACTAAACAACCTGCGATTAGTGTCGAAAAATCCGCAGTAGCTGCAAAGATAAAACAAGCGATCGCTAAAACTAATGTAGATAATAAGAGAACTGGTTTGCGACCCCATCGATCGGCATAAGTTCCACTAATTAGTCGTCCAGCAATACCAGAAATTGAGGCACTACCTAATGCTAGCCCCACCGAAGTAGCTGATAGTCCCACCTGTTGGACAAAGAAAATCGGCGCATAAAAGATGGTAAAACCACTGCCGATTTCTGACAGCAACCGACCCAGTGCAAGAATCCAAATCTGTCGAGGTAGTTTGGACATATGTATTGTGCATCGGGGCGATAGGAACTAGGGGTGTATAAATATATTTACACCCCAATCCCACTGTACCACTCGATTATGCTCCTTGCGGTGGAACAGCCTATCCTTGACCGTCTAAAATGTCCATCCGCACGTCACCAACACCATCATTTTTAATACCGATGATTTTAGCTGCACCAGCGGAGACATCAATGATCCGGCGACTCCGAAAAGGCCCACGATCGTTAATCCGGACGATCGTTGATTTACCAGTTTTGATACTGGTAACTCGGACTTTGGTACCAAAAGGCAGAGTGCGGTGTGCTGCGGTCAAACCGTCAGGATTGTATCTCTCACCATTTGCGGTCTGAGAACCACCTTCAATTCCATACCAGGAAGCTTGTCCGGTTTGGGTCGCGACGATTTTGTCAAGAGTTGGGCGAATAGTAGCCGAGGGTTGTTCGATTTTAACGATCCCTGTGCCAGCAGGTTGTGCCAATGACGGAACATTGCTCTGTTTTGGACGTTCTACAGGGATGGCAATACTTGGCTCTGGGGCGACGGTTGCACCATCAACTTGGGCGATCGCAGTAGCCACAATCTGAGAAGTTCGCTCATTATCAAAGACAAATACAGGTAAACCCGCTTCAAAGCTAGGAATCTCAGCTTGTTGACGTAGCCCTTCTGCACGAGGCTTATTCGTAATTTGGACAAGCGGAGCCACTTGTGGTGCAAAAGTAGTCTGAGGTTGATCAATCGTGGTACCAATTACTGTTGTTGCTGGCTTTGTGCCGATTTCACTAAATTGTCCAGGGGTTGCTGATAAGATACTAGCAATCTCAGCTTCAGCAGTGGCTGAATTAGTAATTACAGTCGTTGGTAAAGCTTTGCTGCTGGAGGACAGAGATTGATCACCTACGACGACGATTGGCGCACTAGCCGTTTGACTCGTAAATGCTTGGGGTTTGAGAACCGGAGTCGTAACCTGGTGCGAAATAGTAGCGACAGAAGTTACTCGAGGAACCGATGGCTCGATTGGATTTGGAATCGAAATAATTGAATTAGTAACGCGAGAATTGGGATTGAAGATTGATGTTATTGATGGAAGCTTGGCAACAGGAGACTGCTCATGCAGATTTTCCGTGGGCAGACCACCGATTAAAGTTTTAGGCTGTCTATTGAGCAGTTGCGACTTCCTAGTAGCTATTATTTTAATGCTTGGTAGCTTGCTAACTTTGGGAACCGATTTAACTACCACTGGAATTGCGGCATCAGTTTCGAGTTCGGTGACTACCAGGGGCGTAATGATCGGTAGCGATTGTGGTGATAGTGGGATGTAACTATTTCCAGATCCCATTGCTGGGGATGGTAGAGTTCTGGCATGAGCCGTAGCAAGAGGTGCAATGACTGTAGTCAGAACTACTGTAGTCAGACAAGTCCAACGATGTTGATTCATATCTTTTGAGGTGAAACAATATTGATATTGATACTGAGACTAATACAAAATGCTGATTGTTTAACTCCAGTAATTGCACCCTGATGTTCAACCTCAACGATTAAGATAGTCTATCTATCTTGTAGGAATTAGATGCTAGTAGGGTGGCAATCTAACTGAGCAATTTTACCGCTGCAAGCAGCAGATAATTTTTGTTCTAGTAGAAATTGCTGAATTTAACTACTCAGTATATCAATAGTTTACCCTTAGAATCGACATCACTCTCCACAATCGGATTGGTATATCTACTAAGCACTACTTAGCGATGACGACGACCATGACGACGACCACCACCTTCACCACCACCTAAAACGTCCATCTGAACAGTACCAACTCCAGAACTGGTTAAACCAAGTGCTCTGGCAGCACCAACCGAAAGGTCGATTACTCGTCCACCTACAAATGGACCACGGTCGTTGATGCGGACAACTACAGAACGGCCAGTATTAGGACTAGTGACACGTACTCTGGTACCGAAAGGTAGTGTGCGGTGAGCTGCGGTGAATCCACCTGGATTGTATCTTTCACCATTTGCAGTTAGTGGGCCGCCTTCGCCTGCTTCGTTGCCATAGAAAGAAGCTTGTCCGACAGATTGAGCGATTAATTGTTTTACATTTGGTTGGCTGGAATTGACTGATGGTGTAGTAGCAGAGGCTGCTGTAGATAGAGCCAGTGTTGCTACGAGAGCAGTTAATCCAGTCAAAGTTTGGTAATTCATAAGCTGATTGTGAAACGTCATTTATTTTTGAGATTTAGCTGGAATTTCCCATTTAGTTTGGGAATAATTCACTAATTGCTAACTCATACTTGTTCCGTGTTCACCTCAGGGTGAGGAACGTTGGGTCTACCATAACACGGAGTTTTTTGTAAAAATACTGCTTAATATCCTTGACGAATTAGTTTTTGTATGCATAGAGAAAATGACGATCGACCAATCGAAACACAGGCGATCCCCACCCAACCAAGCTTTGAGCAGTGCGATCCCCAGCTTTTTTTAATCAGGAAAAATGATATGTTACATTTCTTTATATAGATTATTCAAATGTTTTTTTGATACCAATTGGGTTGACAGGTTTATAAAATCGGCTATTTTTTATTAAAAATTTATTAAATTCATATTTATAGCAATCGAATCGGTAAATAAAAATTCTAGATGCGGATGGCAAGTATGACTCATGGCTGGATTTGCCAATCGTCAAACCCAGAGAATTTGCGGTCTGCAAAGCGATCGCTGTAGAATACCTGTGCCGATCGTGTACGGGTGGAATATGGATTATCAAGAAGCAGGTGTCGATGTTGTAGCGGGGAGAGCGTTTGTCGAAAACATCAAAAACCTCGTCCAAAGCACCCATCGTCCAGGAGTTTTAGGCGGTTTAGGTGGTTTCAGTGGCTGGTTTGAACTGCCAACAGGCTATCAGCAGCCAGTACTGGTATCTGGAACGGATGGAGTAGGTACTAAGCTCAAAATCGCTCAAGAATTGGATAATCATGCTTCGATCGGTATCGATTTGGTCGCAATGTGTGTCAACGATATCCTGACTTGCGGTGCAGAACCGCTATATTTCCTTGATTATTTGGCAACTGGCAAACTCAATTCCACCCAACTTACGCAGGTAGTGGAGGGAATTGCTGATGGTTGTCGTCAAGCTGGTTGTGCTCTTCTCGGTGGAGAGACAGCGGAGATGCCCGGATTTTATCAACTGGGCGAATACGATCTGGCTGGCTTTGCGGTGGGAATTGCCGAAAAGAGCAAACTAATTGATGGTTCACAGATTCAGGTGGGTGATGTGGCGATCGGGTTGGCAAGTAGTGGTATTCATAGTAATGGCTATAGTCTGGTACGGAAGATCGTCAGCGATGGCGGTTATCGGTGGGAGGATACGCCCAGTCGCCTGGGAGGGAAAAATCTGGGTGACGTGTACCTGACTCCCACTCAAATATATGTGAAGCCGATTTTAGCGGCGATCGAGCAGCAATTACCCATTCATGGAATGGCACATATCACGGGCGGCGGTTTACCTGAAAATTTACCGCGCTGTTTAGGTGCTGATCATTCAATTCAAATCGATCTCCAGGGTTGGCAGATTCCCCCCGCATTTCAATGGTTAGCGGAAGCCGGAAATGTGGCACCTGTGGATATGTTTAATACTTTTAATATGGGGATTGGCTATGTGGTAATTGTGCCAGCAACGGCGGCTAGTGACTCGATCGCGTTTTTTAAGTCACAGCAAATTGACGCTTATTCAATTGGAGTAGTAGTTGCTGGCGATCGATCTTTGATGGGAATGCCTGAATAGATTAGTAGCGTAGATCTTAGGGTACCCACAAGGGGCACCCCTACACAATTTACCTGTAGGGGTG
>JANYIT010000071.1 GCA_025358725.1 Chamaesiphon sp. GL140_3_metabinner_129_sub | reverse complement strand
AGTAACCCGCGCGTTGTTAAAAAGACCCGTTCAAAATTTCCAGCGAAAAAACCTTTTCATCCTGGTACGGGAACTCAGCACCCACACCTTAGTTTCTCTATTGCTAGCACTGCTTAGAGCTTAACCGAGAAGTATTGAAAGTGATGTAAGTAGATGAATTACCATTAGGAAAATGGCTGTAAAAAAAGGGATGATAACTAGCATTCCCATTTGGGGATAAACACCGCAAACAATCCAAGAACTAAATGATAAACATGCAGCATACAACAGTATCGATAGCATCGTATTGACAACTTCTTTGCCATTTTTATCAACAAAATCATGTACCCGATGGGTAAATATCCAGATGAGGATTGGTAGCAAAATTGTCAAAATCAAGAGCAATGGCAATAGTTGATTTTGTAGCTCTGTCATTGATTGCAACTGGATCATGATGACAAAGGCTGCGACCCAAGTAAGTCCAGCCAGATGGCACAGTGCCGCAAGCAACCGTACTCGTATCGGTAGTGAATTCATCATGGGGTTTCAGTCAGGAATTTAATACTAAGACGACGGCTCTAGATCTTATCTATTTCAGCAGATATATCTCTGCTAATAGTAAAATAAAAGTGCCAGAATAATAATTAAGTGAAAAAATTTATTTGGGGCAATACTTCAATCATGGTGTTTCAGGCAAAAACTTGATTGTCAAAGGATAGTTATAAACTTTTCCATTAAGAGCTAAAATTGTGGCAAAGATCGACAGCACAAATGACGAAAGTAGTAATATTGACAATAGGCAAATAACAGGATAACTAATAAAAAGAACAATCGATTGAATAGCATTTACGGGAAAAGCACCACAGACAATACTTAGAAATCCAGAAATAACTATTATATATAGAGCGATTGAAGTTTGGAAATTAAGCACAGACTTTCCAGATCGATCGACGAAAGGATGGAGTTGTTTTGTGATTGCCCATAGGATCCAAGTTATGGGTATTGATACGATGGGGGCGATCGCACCGATCACCTGAAATCCAGCCGCTAACAATCGAAACTTTAGTGGTATTTCATTATTCATAATTTAGCCTTGACCTTTGCTACTAAATGTGCGCCTGGTGCGCCATCTCGATAGAAGATATTAAAGGTATCAAAGGGAATTAATTGACCGTTGGTTTGAGCCATATGAATACACGATCGCTTGACTGATCGCACGTCAAAGTTATAAGGATCTAGAAACTGCACAATTAGAATCCGAAACACATTTTCATAAGTTAGTCCTTGCGGGACAGCAACTAACGGCAAGCAACATAATAATTGCTCCATTTTTACGGCTGACATCGTGGGTGAATTGCCTGTCGAAAATAGATCGAATAGTTTCTTTTTGAGCGTGTCATTTTGCTCGTAAACGATCGAATTGGGCATCAATTTCAAGAAAGTACTTGGATCTACTAATCCAGCCAGGGGAATCACTTTGCCATCGACTTTGAGCGCGTATCCCATTGCCAGACAGTCGGGGTGGCAAGGCACAGGCAATAAATCTTCAGATTGAAAGTGGGGACTTTGTTCGAGGATCGAGCGACGTACCGCTGTCAGGGGATATCGATCGACTTTGGGATCGAAACCTTCTAATCTTCCGGCTACTTGAATCGGCTGGAAAGTGACACCGCGCACGCATTTTTGCGCTAGGGCATAGTCGATAATTTTGCCCAACTCACAGTCATTCAATCCTTTTTTTACTGTGACTACTAGCGTCGTCGAAATATTAAACTCATTCAGATTGTCGATCGCTCGTTGTCGTATTTGTCGCAAATCTGCACCGCGTAGCTCTCTGAGAGCTTTTTCTTCAAAACTATCAAATTGCAAGTAGACCTCGATTCCCGGCTGATATGCCGCCAACTGCTCGCAAAATACTCGATCAGTAGCAATCCGCACGCCGTTGGTATTAATCATCAAATGCTTAATCGGTTTGGTTTTCGCCAAATCCAACACCTGGAAAAACTCAGGGTGAATAGTTGGCTCACCGCCGCTCAACTGGACGATATCCGGTTCGCCCTCATTTGCCACCACTGCATCCAGCATCTGCTCGATTTCGGCTAGACTGCGATGATTGCGGTTTTTATCGGTCAAAGCTGATACTTCCGCTGCACCTGAATCGGCATAACAAATCGGACAATCTAAATTACAACGATCGGTAATTTCTACCAGCGTCACGCAACTATGCTGCTCATGATCTGGGCACAATCCACAGTCATAAGGGCAGCCACGCTCGATCGGTGTATTAAAATGATGTGGCATATCCCCAGGCTTAATAAAATCCTGACAGAGCTTGTAATACTCAATATCGTCAGCAATTAGTACTTCCTCTCGCCCATGTGTCAGACAATGTTTGACTAGATATACCGCTTCGTCGCGAAAGATAATCTTTGCCTCGACTTTCTCCAAACACTGGGAGCAAATGCTGTTAGTTAGTCCGTAGAAGAGATAGGGGCGAGTAGGCATAATATTTAGTGAATAGTGGATAGTTTTTAAAAAGCAAGAGGACTCAAACCACCAATCTTGGTTAAAGAGACTCACATTTTGCGTCAATACGAAAATATTGGAATAAGCAACAACCCGTGGGTACCCATTAAGGGCACCCCTACAGGTAACTTGTAGGGGTGCCTTGCTTTTACTCAAATCAACCGACGAATTGCTTGGCGATAATAGACCAATCCTAGCAGACAGGCGATTTGAATCGCGCTCATGCCTAAGAGTGGATGAAAGTCAGGTTTGATAAAATCGATCGACCATCGAAATGCTAAGTAGCAAATCATATAGAATCGAAATAAATCCCCTTGGAAGTAGGGTTTTCGCTCTCGCTCCTTGAGAAAAATTAGTAATCCCAGCATAAATACCACCTCATAGAGCTGAGTGGGATGACGGAAGATGCGATCGCCAAAATCTACGCCCCAGGGTAAAGATGTCGGTGTACCGTAGGTTTGATCGCTTAATCCAGTTAAAAAACAACCAATTCGCCCGATGGCGGTACCCACAATCAGCGGATAGGCGAAAGCATCCCCAGTTGCCGTCTCAATCTTGAGTAATTTCTTGGTAACTTCGACCCCAAAAACTGCTCCCAGCAGTGCCCCGACGATCGTTTTACCGCCGATTAATAGTATTCCGACAGTAACTTGCCCCGCCCACAATAGATCCAAATGCTGTACCACCGCCAACAGTTTGGCTCCCAACATGCCACCAATTAAACCACCTGCAATTACTACCCCTCGTTGTTCTGCCTGGACGGTACTTGTCTGAAATCGCCGCAATGCCAATCGCAAGGAAATAAAATAAGCAATGCTCTCAAAGACTGGATGGGGATGAAGTTTTACCGCCCCAATGGTTAAATAAACTGGAAATTCCATGCGTTGCTGGTTTTTCCCTATGATAGGCGAACACTTTCGATCGAGATCACCTGGTTTGGATCGATTTATCGTTGGCGTAGTTGTGCTGGGGCAGATGCTTCACGTTGGCGGAGCCTGCGCTTTGCGCTTATGACTCCGCTCAGCACAAGTGGATACCCTAAAGATCTACGTTTTTACTAGTCTTTATGTATTGGTGTAAGATGTTAATTCATGAATTGCCCCCACCCGGAAACGTACCCTGTTGCGACAACACGAACAAACTGATAGAGTCATGGTATTTACACGATCCAATTTTTGGTGATACCTCGTGAATCAAACTCAAACCCCGAACACATCAACGTTGAAAGCCGAAGTTGCTAGGTTTCGTGAAGAACTTAGTATTCGCGACAAATTAGTTCAGCAATTATCTCAAGAACTATTTCGGCTAGTTAAAGATAATACTGCTTATGCACCAAGACCAGAAGTAGCAGGAGATTATCGGGCGGAAGTGAGATTGCTGCGCGAACAGCTTCAGGGAGTCGAACAGCAAGTTCAGTTTTATCAGGGACAACTCCAACGTCGGGATGTGGAGATCCAACAACTACGCCAAACTATCCGTGAACTGAGCGAACGTGGGCAGATGTTGGAGCAAGTAATTAGGGAGCTACCCAAAGTTTACACTCGCAAATTTGCCGAGCGGTTGGCACCAATTAAGCACAAAATTATGTCATTGCAAAGTGAAAATCGCCAACTTCAATCGGACTTGGTTGCGGTGACAGATCGGCTGGCAACCAGAGGCATCAATCTTCAGCCGTCTGCACCTGAATTCAAATTAGACTTACCCAATATCAATCAGCAGTCTCCCCAAGCATTGACTGTATTCAGCCATGTCTAAAGTAGTTGGCAGTTGATTAAATCCAACAGACGATTGAGTTTGTATAGTGAATGTATCGCATTTTTTATATCGATTATGTTCACCGATCGTTGTAATCATCACCTTTGTCTCATTGTCTGTGTCTCGCTATTGTCGCTGATGACTGGGGCTTGTGGCTTGCCTTCTAAGTCTATTGCCAATTCAACCACCGCAGTGGCAAAAGAAATGAAGATCGTCGAGCCAACTATTGAGATTGCTCCGGCTCAGGCAACGGGAGCACAGACGATCGTCTTAGCTGGTGGCTGCTTTTGGGGCGTAGAAGCGGTATTCGAGCAGCTCAAAGGCGTGACTAGTGTTGTTTCTGGTTTTTCTGGCGGAACTGCTGCAACTGCTCACTATGAGACGGTGAGCAACGGTACGACAGGTCATGCAGAAGCCGTGAAGATTACTTACAATCCCAACCAGATTTCGCTCGGACAATTATTAAAGATTTACTTCTTTATCGCCCACGATCCTACTCAGATAAATCGACAGTCACCAGATACCGGAACGCAATATCGATCGGCAATCTTTTTTGCTAATTCCGCACAACAACGAGTGGCAAAAGCTTATATCGATCGAATCAATCAGTCCCATATTTTCCCACAACCGATCGCCACTCAGTTAGTTTCCTTGACCAAATTTTATGAAGCTGAAGATTACCATCAGAATTTTATCGATCGCAATCCCATGTATCCTTATGTGGTCGTAAATGACTTACCCAAACTCGATCGATTGAAACAGCAATTCCCCGATCTTGTTAAACGTTAATGCTTGAATCCAGTTGTCGATCGAGTTTGTATGATTATTAACCATTAACGGATTGGGTGATAAATCAATGGCGATCGCCTCAGGATTGGCGATGTACAAACCAGCTCAATTACATTGGCTATCAGGGCTATTTATTAATTGGCAAACACTATGTACCGTCCACTTTTTGACAGTACCTATTTCATTATTGTTTGTCTTCGTTCATCTAATTATGGGAATTCGGGCTGGAGGTTTGAGGTTAACTCAATCGATGTTTCGTCCTTAAACAATTTCCAGCCTGAAATTAGTTTGAGCCAACTAGATCAGTTGACTTTTTTCTCAGCAAAACCAATACGCTCTAATCAACCTCTGCCAAAATTGTAAAACCGATTCTTCTTGGGTGGACACTCACGACAACGATAAGGATAGAGATTGATCAAGGAACGAATTTGATCCAATTTACCATTGCGATTAGCGCGACGGACGTTGTGATGATTGCACTCTGGACATTTATGAGTAGTTACAGATTGATCGTTTAAAAGCATTGTGACAGCACTCAATCGGATGGAATGGTAGACACTTATATAGTACCCAGCACAATAACATTACTAACGAATCAGTGCCAATAGACAAATCAAAATCGATGAATAATTTCAACATCGATCATCATCTCAGCCGTCGGCAAGCCATGCAACTGGTGGGGATGTCCAGTCTTGGTTATCTCCTCGGTAGTTGTAGCAATAGCGGACTTGCTCCCAAAATAGGCGATTTATCCGAACCACTAAATCAGTCATTTGAAGAATTACTTGTTACACCCCAACGTCTCATCCCTGATTTTCCGGCTAGTTCGATCAATCCCAAAGCTTTAATCATCAATACTTATGATATTACTCCAGAAATCGATCCGGCTGAATATCGCTTAATTGTTGATGGCGAAGTCAAAGTTACCTTCAGTAGTCAAATTCCCACAGGAGGTAAAGGTTTTTGGGAAGAGCAGGGCTATGAATGGTTTGGGAGCATCTAAACTTGATTTAAGATCATTTAGTTGTCGCACCAAATTTATCAACTAATAAGTCAACCAATACAGCATCCAACTCTGAGATCGGAATTCCTTTCATCACCTTTTCACCAAGTTTGGCATCTTTACCAACGGTACCACCCATAAAGATGTCTACAGCTTCAACTGTCTTGCCATCCTTTCGCACTTTGGCACCCATCAAGCCGATATCAGCGACTTGCGGTTGTCCGCAGGAATTTGGGCAACCAGTCCAATGAATCCGTACTGGTTTAGGAACGTCAACTTTCGCCTCGACCGCATCAATGACTGACACGGCGTATTGTTTGGTTTCAATCATGGCAAAGTTGCAAAACTGGGCACCCGTACAAGAGACGACAGTGCGAGTGAGGTTGCCTGGATTGACTTGGAATTTTTGCAGAGCTGGTTCACTCAATAGTGTCGGTAATTTTGCATCAGCTACATGCGGAATAATCACATTTTGTTCGACAGTAAAGCGCACTTCACTAGTCCCATAAACTTCTGCTAATCTGGCTAATTCAAAGAAATCAGATGCATTGAGTTTACCGACAGGGATATGTAAACCGACATAATTTAATCCCGCTTGTTTCTGAGGATAAACACCGATGTGATCGCGTTTTTCCCATTCAATTTCATCTTTGGCGGCGGCAGTTAATAAAGTTTTACCGTGGACTCGTTCTGACTCTGCGCGGAATTTCTCGATCCCCCACTCATCGATGAGAAACATCAATCGGGCTTTGGTGCGATTGGCGCGAGGACCATTGTCACGGAACAACCGCAAGATACTTAGGCTAAACTCGACCACATCTTCAGGTGCAACCCAAACATTCATCGGCACGGCGGCATCGCAACGTTTACCAGAAAAGAATCCACCGACGAGGACATTAAATCCAAACACATCATCTTTGAAGGCAGGGACAAATGCGAGGTCATTAATCTCCGCATGAACCGAGTTATCTCGACACCCAGCGATCGCGATGTTAAATTTGCGTGGTAAATTACTAAACTCAGGATTTCCCTCGCCTTTACTAATAATCCGATCCTGCAACTCTTGAATCATCTCACGGGTATCGTACAATTCCCCCGCTTCAATTCCAGCCACTGGCGAACCTGTAATGTTCCGAACATTATCCATCGCTGACTGCATACTAGTCAGTCCAACTGCGGCCATCTTCCGAAAGATTTCTGGCAAATCCTCAATCCGAATGCCTCGGAGCTGAATACTCTGGCGAGTGGTAATATCCGCAGTGCCCTCATCCCCATATCGTTGGATGATATCGCCCAATACTCGCAACTGGTCGCTAGTAGTAATCCCACTAGGTGCCCGCAATCGCATCATAAAACGGCCAGGGGTCACGGGACGAAAAAATACGCCCAACCACTTCAATCGATGCTCTCTGTCGGTCTCATCCATCGCTTCCCACCCAATCCGCGCAAATTCTTCTAGCTCGGCTTTGACGGCGAGTCCATCTTTTTCTGATTTGAGTTTCTCAAACTTATTTTGGGTGGTTGGTGTGGCTATGGTCATGACTGAAATCCTTGCTAGCTTGACACTGCACAGATTGAGTTTAGGTAAAAATTAACTTTGCTGATCATAACTTAACGGTAATAATTTCGATATTTAGTATCTTCTGTTACAAAAAACCTGGTTTAATGCAATAAATGGATTTTATTTGTGTAGCTTTCGGATTCGGTAAATAAGATGCTGATGAGAATTTTACTGGTTGAAGATAATCGCCACATTGCCCAGTCTTTAGCAGAAGTACTAGCACAACAGCGTTACACTTTACACTTGGACTGTTCATTACGGATATTACCGTGGCTGATACATTTAGCCTCAAAACACAGCATCAAAAATAGAATATTTAAAGTACTAATACCGATTAAAATTTAGCGAAGATTTCCTCAGCTACTCGATCGCAAACACCTAGATCGCCTAAAGCAGCCCGCATTTCGCTATAATCAGCTAACATCCGATCGCGTCGTGCTTGATTTAAAATTAGATCGAGACTTTCTTGAGCGATTCGATCGGCATTAACATCTTCTTGCATCAATTCTGGCACGATCGATTTCATTTCGACTAGATTAGGTGGCGACATGAAGGGAATCGAAAATCTAATGATATATCTAGCAATCCAAGCTGTTAAACTACTGAATCGATAAACCACAACTTGGGGAATATTAAGTAGAGCTAGTTCTAAACTTACAGTACCGCATTTCGTAATTGCTAAATCTGCCGCTGAAAGAACAAGATCAGCATTCTCAGTGATCAGCGTAGCGTTAATTTGATATGCGGCGATCTCTCGATCGATATCTTCCTTAAAATCAGCACGGGAAAGCGGAATCCAAAACCTCACATGGGGTAATTGAGCCTGAATTTGTTGGGCTGCGCCAAAGATACCTGGTAGTAGATATTTTAATTCTTGTTTGCGAGAAGCTGGAATTAGCGCGATGGCAATTTCATCGTCGGTAATCCCTAATTTTTCGCGGGCAGTTTCACGACTAGATAAAGTTGCGATTCGATCGATCAATGGATGTCCGACAAACTTAACTTTCGCGCCTTGCTCTTCAAAAAATTGCGCTTCTGCGGGGAAAATTGCCAGAATTTCGTCAGTGAATTTAACAATTACACTAGCCTTTTTATTGTTATGCGACCAAACCCATTCTTGAGGCGCAATATAATAAATAATCGGCACTTCAGGAAATTCCTTTCTAGCATAATTACCAATCACCACATTGGGACTCATGTAATCAATTAAGACGATTACATCTGGCGGCGTGGTTTTTAAATACTTTTTGGCGATGTTCTGAACCTTGAATGTTGGGGCAATATAAGCCGCAGCCTCTAGAATACCAATCGAACTGATTCCCATTGTGTCCGCCAGGATTGTTGCCCCTGCTGCGGCCATTTTGCCGCCACCAAGCGCAACAATATTCAAGTCGATCCCCGACTTTTCGCCTAGTTGTTTGAGTGCCGTGACAAGTAATGCCCCTTGAAGATCGCCAGATACGTCTCCAGTGCTAATGAAGATGGTTTTTTGAGGAGGGGGGAGGGGGGAGATGGGAGGGGGGAGAATTGTCACTAGAGAGCGGTTGGGGAATAGGGAATAGGGAATAGGGAATAGGTGTTTTATTCCCACTTATGAAAATTTAACTTTTAACTTCCAACCGAATCGATCGATTTGCCAGGAATCGGCCCTCTCCGTTTATTATCTTTCTTACCATCGATCGATAGTTGCAAAAATCTTTGGAGATATTGGACTCTTTCGTAGCCAGGGAATAAATCCAAATCGTCCAAAGCTTGGCTGAGAGTTTTGTGAGAGTAGTAAATAGCGCGGAAAGCCTTTTTGAGAATCGTTAGTTCTTCGGGGGTACAGCCAGAACGTTCCAAACCGACAAAATTGAGCGAACGTACTCGTGCAGGAGTACCTTCGACAATCGTAAATGGGGGCACGTCTCGCTGGATCCTAGTCATTCCACCAATCATCGATAATCTACCCACACGGACAAACTGATGGATGCCCAACACACCACTAATTACCGCTTCTGATTCTACATGGACATCGCCAGCTAAAGATGTGGCATTAGCAATTTTGACATTATCCTCGATCGTGCAATTGTGGGCGATATGGACGTAAGCCATCAACAGATTATGATTGCCAATAACAGTGGCTTCACCAATACCTGTAGCGCGGTTGATCGTAACATATTCACGAATCCGATTGTAGTCGCCAATTTTGACCCAGGTTTCACCGCCTTTATATTTTAAATCTTGGCTATCTAAACCGATCGCCGCGCCAGGAAAAATCTGATTACCAACACCGATAATAGTTGGCCCTTCAATTATGGCATGGGCACCAACTGTCGTCCCAGCACCGATTTTGACATTTTCGCCAATAATTGCATAGGGACCAATTTGCACAGTCGGATCGAGTTCCGCACTGGGATGCACCACAGCGGTAGGATGAATTCGTGTCATTAACATTGCTACTCCAGCCATCTTGTCATTTTCCTACAGTTGGGTTATCGGTGATGCAGATGCTAGCATATTCGTGAATTGAAAGAGGTTTACACTTTCATCTGCTGTATCTCATCGATCGCCAACATTTCAATTACACTTCTACTAGAGCAAACGTGAGATCTCCAGAAGCAGCTAGTTGACCATCGACTTCAGCGCGAGCGTGCATCTTGGCAAATCGACGACGTTTGAAGGCTTGGAGTTCCACTGTCATGATTAATTGGTCGCCAGGAACTACTTGTTGCCGAAATTTGGCTCCATCGATACCTCTAAACACAAATAATCCCCCATTATATTCGGGAAGTTGGGTGAGGATAATTCCGCCCACTTGAGCCATCGCTTCAATAATCATCACTCCAGGCATCAATGGATGTCCGGGGAAGTGCCCTTGAAAGAAGGGTTCATTGAAGGTGACATTTTTTAAACCAACCGCTTTTTCTCCAGGTACAAAGTCAATAATTTTATCAACTAGGGCAAACGGGTAGCGATGGGGCAAGAGTTTGTGAATCTCTTGAATATTAAAAGTGGTTTTGACTGGCATAGAGGTGTGGTGCTGTGCTGATTCGACAACAGCGGCAATAGTCTCTTGAGATCGATCGAGTGTAGTGGACATTAGACCTAATCTTTATTTATTGGTTGGTTATTAATCACTGTTCACACTTCTAATATCCCATTTCATGCAACCTTTGTGCCAATTGGACATGTAATTGATGACTGGCTTTGTATGCCAAGAAATGTGCTTGGGGAAATTTGCCGAGCAAACTGAGATCGCCGATTAAGTCTAATAGTTTATGACGGCATGGCTCATTTGGGAACCTTAATGGGGGATTCAACCATTGGTGTTGATCACAAACGAGGGCATTATCTAAACTACCACCTTTAATCAAACCTGCCGATCGCAATTGTTCGATCTGGTGAGCCAAACCAAAAGTGCGGGCGGGAGCTATTGCGGTGCTAAAGTCATCCTTGCCTGGTTGCCAACTGTGCCACTGATTGCCTATGGGAGCCACATCAAAATCAATCCCATAGGTAAATCGCAGTACTGTTGATGGTGATGCCGCCACAAAAGCATCACCTTGCTGAATCCAGACTGATTCAGTTAGCACTCCAGATGTCGCTAAATTGACCGTCAATGGCGCGATTCCAGATCGAATGAGTTCATCGACCCATACCCGTGCCGAACCATCTAGCAGCGGTAATTCTGCCCCATCAATCTCGATCCGAGCATCCTCAAGCCCTAGTGCAGCTAAAGCGGCGAGTAAATGCTCTACAGTCCTGACTGAGGCACCATTTGCTGTAAGTTCGGTCGAAAGGGTGGTCTGACTGACACTGGCAATGTGTGCGGGAATTTGGGGCGCATCGGGTAAATCTACCCGCACGAAATAACGTCCGGTATCAGGATCCGTCGGCATAATTTTGACGGTGGTGGCTACTCCTGAATGAAGTCCAATCCCCTGCACTTGACAAATATTTGAGGCTGTAGACATTACACTATGCGGTAAAGATATCCATTCGGGGTCGATCGGTGTCAATTATGACACAACTCGATCCTGTTTTAATATTTACTCACATCTTGCGCCAGTACTAGAATATTAGTTGTCATCGTAGATCTAAGGGTACCCATGAAAGCAGTAAAGGCAGTAATAGTATCTATACATTGGTGCAAGATTAAGAGTTTATCGATTATTCAGCGGACTAGGGAACGATCGATCTCCGTAGCACCCCTGATGAATAGACCGACAAAACTTCATTATAATAAAAGCTGATAGCCCTAACTACCAAACAGTTAGGCGATCTTATCGATATCTCGATCGCCGAGATCAGCCCCTATTTTTACTAATTATATGACAAGTGCATTTCTCTCGCGTCTCCATAGTCCAGAACGTCCTGTCATCGTCTTTGATGGCGCGATGGGTACAAACCTGCAAGTCCAGAATCTCACGGCTGAGGACTTCGGTGGGGCTGAATACGAAGGTTGTAATGAATATCTTGTCCATACAAAACCCGAAGCAGTAGCCATCGTACATCGGGATTTCTTGGCGGCGGGTGCGGATGTGATCGAGACTGATACCTTTGGCGGTACTTATCAGACGTTGGCGGAATATGGCTTAGAAGACAAGGTTTATTATCTCAATAAGACTGCTGCTGAACTTGCCAAAAAATGTACTGCGGAATTCTCGACACCTGAGAAACCTCGCTTTGTAGCTGGATCGATCGGCCCTGGGACTAAATTACCCTCGATCGGACATATTAGTTATGAAGAGCTAGAGCAAGCATACACCGAACAGGCTACGGGCTTGTACGACGGTGGTGTGGATCTATTTCTGATTGAGACTTGTATGGATGTGCTGCAAATTAAGGCAGCAATCAATGGATTGGAGGTGGTTTTTAAAAATAAGGGTGCTCGAATCCCCATTATGGTGTCGGCGACATTTGAAAATCCCCAGGCGACGATGTTGTCGGGTAGTGAT
>JANYIT010000292.1 GCA_025358725.1 Chamaesiphon sp. GL140_3_metabinner_129_sub | reverse complement strand
TAGATGTAGGCGACACATTATTAGCTGATTTAATTTAGTCAACGTGCGTGTACATCGATAGGAGGCGGATTAAGACGGAAGAGATCACCACTAGGATAAACTATAATATTGCATGGCCAGTCAGAAAACAGTAGATATCGGCTTCACTCTCGACGATTTTGCAGCATTACTCGAAAAATACGATTACCACTTTAGCCCTGGAGATGTCGTCGCTGGTACCGTCTTCAGTCTGGAACCACGAGGTGCTCTGATTGACATTGGCGCAAAAACCGCTGCCTACATCCCAATTCAGGAGATGTCGATCAACCGTGTCGATCAACCTGAAGAGGTATTACAGTCTAATGAGACTCGTGAATTTTTTATCCTCACCGATGAGAATGAAGATGGGCAACTTACCCTCTCCATCCGCCGGATTGAGTACATGCGCGCCTGGGAACGGGTACGCCAACTTCAAGCTGAAGATGCTACCGTGCGCTCCCAAGTATTCGCTACCAACCGTGGTGGTGCGTTAGTCCGAATTGAAGGACTGCGCGGATTTATCCCTGGTTCTCACATCAGTACTCGCAAAGCGAAAGAAGAATTAGTCAACGAAGAACTCCCGCTCAAGTTCCTCGAAGTAGACGAAGATCGCAACCGTCTCGTACTCAGCCACCGTCGCGCACTTGTCGAACGGAAGATGAATCGTCTGGAAGTCGGCGAAGTCGTGATCGGTTCAGTACGTGGAATCAAGCCTTACGGTGCCTTCATCGACATCGGTGGAGTCAGCGGATTGCTACACATTTCCGAGATTTCTCACGATCACATCGATACACCACACAGCGTGTTCAATGTCAATGATGAAGTCAAAGTAATGATCATCGATCTCGACGCAGAGCGCGGACGGATTTCCCTGTCTACCAAGCAATTGGAGCCAGAACCAGGTGATATGATCAAGAATCGTGAGCGCGTCTATGAAATGGCAGACGAAATGGCAGCTAAATATCGTGAGATGTTACTAGCCAAAGCATCTGGACAACCATTAGAATCGATCGAGATTCCTAATGCAGTCGAAGAACCCCTCGATCTAGTCGAAGAAGAAATTCCATCAGCGATGGAAGAAGCTGAAATCCCAGCGGAACCAGTAGCAGAAGCTCCCGCAGCTACCGAAGAAGAAGTAACTGAAGCCTAGATAAACCTAGATTCCTACTGGCTAAAATAATAAAGAGAGGGCTAGTCCCTCTTTTTATTCAACATCCATCAGGATTTACAGGATTTAAGGATGGACAGGATTAGGTTGTTGGTGCTATCCCAACTCCCATCTCCCATCTCCCATCTCCCATCTCCCATCTCCCATCTCCCAACTAAACTATGCCTCCCAAATGGCCGCGCGAACCCGATCGAAGTGACCCTGAATATCGTAGACTAGATGATATCTGGACTTTTGCCGCTCATGTTGCTGTATTTTCTTCGATTAACTCTGGGATGTGGTTCTTTAATATTTTCCTCAGAGCGAATTGGAGCTGGGCAGTAGGCATGACTGCTATTTGGGCATCAGTCATATTGGTACATTACTTGTACGTCTTTAAAATTGCCGATTACTCCCCCAAAATCTAATGGCTAACAATCAACAAATCGAAGATCTAGCAGCAGAAATCGGCGATAAAGTCTACATCGATGTTGCTAAATGGCATCTGTATCTCAAGGATGCCAAACTCCACACCACCCTTGCCGAGCAAGTATTTCCATTATTGAATAATGGCTTGAATGGCGATAAACTCACCGAAGTATTGACCAATATCTCGATCGATCTTGGTGGTGGTAGACTCAAAACATCTCTCCTCAGTCTCATCCCTGTCACCGCTCAAGCCAGACTCATGGATATCCTCCAAGAATACGCCCGCAATCTGTAGATTTCGGTGGATGAATATTATTTATTACATTATTTAAAACTACCTGAGATCTAGATGGCGATTAGTTTCCATCTCCCATCTCCTAACTCCCATCTCCTAACTCCTCGATGATTGACCTAGTAGATATTAAACGCGATATTAACATCCTGATCGATCGCCTGGGAAAAACCCAGGAGTATCTTTGACGTTCCTGCACTGACTGCCAAAATTCAGGATTTAGAGCAAGTAGCCGCCCAGCAGGAGTTTTGGGAGAACCAAAATGTGGCTCAAGCTGCCATGCAAGAGCTAAATGATTATAAGTCTCACCTAGAGCAGTTTTATCAGTGGCAAAGTAGCATAGCTGATGCCCAAACTGCACTAGAACTGATGGAAATGGAGCCAGATGAGGCTTTAGGTCAAGAAGCTAAACAGAACCTCTCCCAGGTCAGCTTAGAACTCGATCGATGGGAATTAGAACAGCTATTATCAGGTACATACGATGCGAAGGGGGCAATTCTTACAATCAATGCCGGGGCTGGGGGTACGGATGCCCAGGATTGGGCTGAGATGCTCCTGCGGATGTACACCCGTTGGGCGGAAAGTCGTAACTATAAAGTCCAGCTTGCCGAAATCTCCGAAGGAGAAGAAGCTGGACTGAAATCCGCCACCCTGGAAATCGATGGTAAATATGCCTACGGCTATCTCCGCAGTGAGAAAGGCACTCATCGTCTAGTTAGAATTTCGCCGTTTAACGCCAATGACAAACGGCAAACTAGTTTTGCTGGCGTGGAGGTGATGCCGCTGATCGACAATACAGTACAACTCGACATTCCAGACACCGATTTAGAAATTACGACTACCCGTGCGGGCGGCAAAGGTGGCCAAAATGTGAACAAGGTAGAAACAGCCGTGCGGATCGTTCACAAGCCGACAGGGGTTGCTGTGCGCTGTACTCAGGAGCGGAGTCAACTTCAGAATAAAGAGAAAGCTCTAGTAATTCTCAAAGCGAAACTATTAATTATCGCTCAAGAACAAAAGACCAAAGAAATCGCCGAAATTCGCGGTGATATCGTTGAAGCTGCCTGGGGTCAGCAAATTCGTAACTATGTTTTTCATCCATATCAAATGGTGAAAGATTTACGCACTAGTGTAGAAACCACCGCAGTTATCGATGTGATGAATGGCGAAATCGATGAGTTTATCGAAGCCTATTTACGTCAGGAAAATCAGATGGTAAATGAATAGATCCTAGTGACTATTGTTGTGAATATCTATTCATTTCTAATTACATCTTTACTAAGTCAAAATTGCTCGATCGAGATCTAGAATTAACGGAATCTCGATCAAATTTTAGTGATCAATTTACGGTGTGATTAATCTGGTGAGGAGAGGAAGATCGACATAGGTAGAACCGTGGGTATCGCCTTGGATAATTTGACAAGGATGATTGGGTTCGCCGAGATCGGATAGGACTAATTTAGCTCGATCAAAATTATGATTTTGGGTATAGTCATTAATTGTTACGAGAGTGACGATACCAGCATCCATCGCCGAAATCAAACCATTCTCCGAATCTTCAAACGCCAGACAATCAGTCGCAGGTAATTTCATCTGCTCTAATACATAGTCATAAATATCCGACGCAGGTTTCTTTTTCGGCACGATATCACCCGCTGCAATTACTTCAAACCAATCAGCATCAATATTTCCCGTCAATAGCGCAAACACATTTGCTGGGGTAGTAGTCGTCGAGATTGCTAGCCGCAGATTGGCAGCTCTTGCCGCTTTCAGCAGTCGCTTCACACCAGGGCGGAGTGGAATCCCCCCGCGCTCCAATAGCTGGGCATAATACTGATTTTTAGCCTTGTGCAGATCGGCAATTAATTCATCATTCATTTGCACATCGGGACGGTAGGTATCCAGATAAAAGCGCATCCGCTCCTTGCCACCTGTCACCGTCAATAACTTACCATATAACTCGATCGACCAATCCCAGTCTAACCCAGCATTGGCAAAAGCTTGATTGAAGGCGATCCGATGCCCATCCCGCTCGGTATCTGCCAAAGTCCCATCAACATCAAAAATTAATGCTTGTAATCCGCTCATCCCCATGATCTCCTTTCTTTCACGAACAAATCTACCGTATTAGTGATAGTAACACTCCTCACGGGATCGGCACACGGGAACGGCGACCATACAATCTTTTTAAACAAACTTTGTGTAGCCTTTTTGACAGAAAATTCGATCAATTTAGATCGCAAAATTGAAAAGAACTAGTATGCTCTATTGTGATATTGTTACACAGATTGTCAAGTCAAAGTTATATCAATTAAGATCGTCAGAGCAACTCTTAATCGGTATGATTATTACTGCCGTTTTAATGAGTTTGCGCTACGATCGATCAAAAGAAGTTGCAACTCACTAACTATGGCTGAACACGACACATTGACAACCGCTGACGGAATGTTAGACGACAATGAGGTTGGCGGGTGATGACACCCGTATTGTCGGATCGCACACAAAGTAGAGACAGAAAAACAAGAGCTTGAGTAGCCAAAAAGAAAGACACTAGAAAATCTCCCCAGGAAGAGAGAAAGTCAAGTGTCTGGAAAAACTATCCATTTATATCAGAAAAGAGCGTATATGAACGCAAGAGAAATCGGCTTGAAGCAAGCCGAAGCAGCTTATATAGCTGAAATATCCGAACGAACGGGGCAACGCATCGAATCCGGAAAACATCAACCAAATCGAGGGAAAGTAGCAGAGCGAGCCAACACACAAGACCCATTAGGTGATGTCTGGGACAAAGAGCTAGAGCCAATGCTCAAAAAGGAACCTCGGCTCAAACCAATGACCTTGTTTGAATATCTCCAAGACACCTATCCAGGGAAATATCCCCAAGTACTCCGAACACTCCAGCGACGAGTACAAACATGGAAAGCCATACATGGGCCGAGTCCCGAAGTAATGTTTGAATTACGTCATGAGCCAGGTTTGATAGGATTCTCCGACTTCACTCAACTCAAAGAGATCGAGATTACCATCGCTGGAACACCGTTCGAGCATCTGTTATACCATTACCGACTAGGCTACAGCGGCTGGCAATACGCACACATCATCCAAGGTGGTGAAAGCTTTATCGCCCTAGCTGAAGGACTACAAAACGCTCTAACAGCCTGTGGTGGAGTACCCAAGCAACATCGCACTGATAGCTTGAGCGCAGCATATAAAAATCTTGGCGGCAACAAAGCCCTAACTCGGCTATATGATGAACTATGCGACCATTACCGAATGCAGCCGACCAGAAATAATACTGGCATCGCTCATGAAAATGGCGCGATAGAATCCCCTCACGGTCATCTCAAGAACCGGATTAAGCAAGCGATCTACCTACGTGGCAGTAACGATTTTGGGAGTATTGAAGAGTACCGATTATTGGTTGATGCTGCCGTCGCCAAGCTCAACCAACAGTGTCAACAAAAATTTGACCAAGAACGAGAACATCTCCAACCCCTACCGAAATATCGGGTGCCAGACTATGAAATCTTGACTGCTTGCGTTAGCAATCGCAGCACGGTCGAAGTTCGCTGTGTCCTGTACACCGTGCCGTCGCGACTGATTGGGCGGCAACTAGAACTACACCTTTATCACGACCGCATCGTCGGCTATCTGGGCAACCACCAAGTGGTAGAACTCCCCCGCATTCGAGTCACAGACTCCGATAAACGACGGGGACGGTGCATTAACTACCGACATGTAATTGAAGGTCTGCGCCGCAAGCCCAGAGCCTTTATCTATTGCACTTGGCAACAGGAGTTACTGCCTAATCCAGCGTTTCGAGAACGGTGGTTAGAATTGACCGCTCAGTTCGACCTGGATACGGCGGCGGTCTTGATGGTCGAAGCCTTGTATATTGCTGCCACCCAAGACCAAGAAGCGGCTGTGGCTGACTATCTAGAACAAGCATTGACAGCTCAAACCCTCAATCTCAAGCAACTACAACAGCACTTTCGGCAGGATTGTCCTGAGAGCTTGCCCCAATTGACCGTCACACAACACGATCTTGCCAGTTATGACCAACTCATTGAGTCCCAGCCCCTTCAAGACAGTCCCGACCGCACCACTGCCCCCAGCGACAGCCCTGAGTCCTCATCAGCATCTGATTCTCCACCTCCAGCAGCTCCGACTTACTCACATGCTCGCCCACTGGGAATCACTGGAACACCAAGCTATACAGGAGCAATGGTCTTATGCCAAATTTTTGTTGGCATTATGCGAACAAGAGACACAACGCCGCAACGCTCTCCGGTTGCAACGGGCACTCACCGAGGCTCAACTTCCCAGCGCAAAAAGTTTTTCCAACTTTGATTTTACCCATTGCCCGAACTTTAATCCTGCTCCATTGATGCAGTTGGCTGAAGATGTCACCTGGTTGGAGCGGGCAGGCAATTGTCTGATTTTTGGCCCTTCTGGGGTAGGTAAAACTCATTTGGCTGCTGGTTTGACTCGTCGAATGGTGGAGTTGGGTAAGCGGGCTAAGTTCTTCGCTGCTAATACTTTGGTGCAGGAGTTACAGCACGCAAAACTGCAATTACAACTACCAGCTTTGCTCAGAAAGCTCGATCGTTTCGATCTGTTGGTGCTTGACGATCTGGGCTATGTCAAAAAGTCTGAGGCGGAAACGTCAGTACTGTTTGAGTTAATCGCTCATCGGTATGAGCGTAAAAGTCTGCTCATCACTGCTAATCAGCCTTTCAGCCAATGGGATTCGATTTTTTCGGATTCGATGATGACGGTTGCTGCTGTCGATCGATTAGTACATCATGGCACGATCTTTGAGATTAAATCTGATAGCTATCGTCGTCAGGCTGCTAGCGATCGCCTGAACAATTCTCAATCTTCCTAACAGCTCTATTTTTTGTGCCCCTGTCGCAACCGATCGTTACTTGTCGTTTCGATCTGAACTGCCCTTTCGCGACACCTACCCGACATTAACCTGTCGCGACACGTCTAACCACTTGACATTTAACAA